>JAJYAG010000233.1 GCA_021779665.1 Bacteroidota bacterium
TTCTGAGGGTTTGGATACAGGAAGTCCATACCCATGCTGAAATATAATCTGGATATATCTCCTGCATTATCTCCTCTTTTTTGAAAAGCATCGTTAATGGCATCAACCAATGGGAAATCCATTACAGCAGGGAGGCCCGGGTCAAATCCTTCAACAATTTTGTTTCCAGCCTGCCACATTGCAATTTCTACAGGATTGTGCTGCCAGCACTCGCCAACTATGTTCAGATTTGGATATTCATTTTTAATGGCATTCAGCCAACGGGTGGCATTGGCAACCGGGTTGTATGGATAAGTGTCAATGCGTAACCCGTCAAGATTTGCAAATTCAATCCACCAAATTATATTTTGCTTAAGATAAGTAAGTAAGAGTTCATTATCCAGATTTAAATCGGGCATACTAGTATCAAACCAGCCTTCAGTTAAAAGTTTTATGTCTCCTGCAGCCGCATAGGGATCAACAAGTGCCGACTTAATGTGGTTTGTTCTTGTAAACTGCGGAAACTGATGCACCCAGTCTGCCGAAGGAAGATCCTTCATCCACCAGTGGTTGAGGCCGCAATGGTTGGGAACCACGTCCATAATGAGTTTCATTTTGCGTTTATGCAGCTCGTCGGATAAACGGCGGTAATCGTCGTTTGTACCATAGCGCGGGTCCACTTTGTACAGGTCGGTAATGGCATAGGTATGGTACGAGTATGTTTCCATATTATCTTCCTGTACCGGAGTGTTCCAGATGGTAGTAACGCCCAGGTCGTTAAGATAATCGAGATGGTTGATAATTCCCTGCAGATCGCCTCCATGACGGCCATTGGGGTCACTTCTTTTTGTTTTTTCGAATACCTCCGGAACAGAATCATTCTTTACATTTCCGTTCGAAAACCTGTCGGGCATAATCAGGTAAATTACATCAGAGTTATTGTAGCTCTGACGCATTGCAGAACCTTCCCGGCGTTCGAGAAGCTGGTAGGCGTATGAGGTGGCAATTTTTTTATCCTTTGTAAAGTTGATATTGAAATTACCTGGTTTTGCTGTTGCTTCCATGTGAAGGGTTACAAACAAATAATTGGGATTGGTGGTCATCTGAACATTCGTGACCGTTACACCGGGATAATTTACAACCGGTTTGGTGTCGGAAATTGACGGGCCATAAACCAAAAGCTGAACCTCGGGGTTTTTCATTCCCACCCACCAGAACGATGGCTCCAGCCGGTTAATTTTGTAAGTGGCTGAGAAAACTGGTATTGATACAATTAGCAGAAGTAAAAATGTAAGTTTGCGCATAGATTTTTATTTTTATTAAAAAGAAGCTGTGTAAAAAGTCTAATTGGAGGTTGAGCTTGTCGAACCCTCATGTTCCGGCTCTTTTTACACAGCTTTGAATTTCAGAATGTATTACGAGTTCGCCGGAATTGTTTCCTTAACGGTAAGGCTGCTGTTGCCTTTTAATTCATAAGGCTGGTTCCATACAACCAGGTTGACTTTTTTAGAGGTAAGATTGAAAAACTCAACCTTCTTCTTGTCCACCTGTATTTTTAAATGAGCATCCCGGAAATTAATCCTGAAGGAGAAGCTTTTCCATTTAGCCGGAATAAAAGGATTAAAGCAGAGTTTGTTGTTTTTCACCCTTAATCCGCCAAAGCCCATTACAAAAGCCATCCATGTGCCGCCCATACTTGTAATATGGCAGCCGTCTTCAGTGTCGTTATTATAATTATCGAGGTCGAGACGGGCTGTACGGAGGTACATTTCGTATGTTTTATCATATTTTTTCAGCTTTGCAGCCAGTATCGCATGAACACATGGCGAAAGCGACGACTCATGAACGGTTAACGGTTCGTAGAAGTCGAAATGCCGGCAAAGTGAGTTATGATCGTAATTATCTTCGAACCAGAACATACTTTGCAGCACGTCGGCCTGTTTGATGTAACACGAACGCAAAATACGGTCCCACGACCATTTCTGGTTGATTGGCCTTTCAGCAGGATCGAGTTTGTCTACCGGAATTAATTCCTTATCAAGGAAGCCGTCCTGTTGCAGGAAAACCTGATGTTTTTCACTCCAGGGTAGATACATGCGTTTAATGATGTCTTTCCAGCGTGCAGTTTCTTCCACCTCGTTGAACTTCCATTTTTCAATCAATTCCTTAAAGAGATACTGGTGATTTTTACGGAGATATTCAATAGCTTCCAGGGTATATTTTAAAGTCCACACCGCCATGTTGCTCGTATGGAAATTATTATTCACGTTGTTTTCGTATTCATTGGGACCGGTAACGCCCAGCATCACATATTGCTGCTTTTCTTCAGAGAAATTTACGCGCTGACTCCAGAACCTCGAAATTCCCAATAATACCTCAAAACCATAAGGAGCAATATATTCCTTATCGCCGGTATAATTGATATAACTGTAAATGGCATAAGCAATGGCGCCGTTACGGTGAATTTCTTCAAAGGTAATTTCCCATTCGTTATGACATTCTTCGCCGTTCATGGTAACCATGGGATAGAGCGCCGCGCCGTTTTTGAAGCCCAGCTTTTCGCCGTTTTCAATTGCTTTCTGAAGCTGTTTATGACGGTACAGCAATAAGTTGCGAGCTACCTGCTGATCGGCCGTGCTTAAATAAAATGGCAAACAATAGGCCTCGGTATCCCAATAAGTGGAACCACCATATTTTTCGCCGGTAAAACCTTTAGGACCAATATTTAACCGGTTATCGTCGCCGGTGTATGTCTGGTTTAACTGAAACACATTAAACCGGATGCCCTGCTGAGCAGCAGTATCACCTTCGATAACAATATCGCTGGTTTCCCATTTCTTTGCCCAGCATGCTATATGTTCCCGGAATAGAAGGTCGAAACCTTTTTGAGCTGCGTGGCTCAAAACTTCCTGGGTACGGCTGGCAATTCTGTCTTTCGGATAGTATTCCGAAGAAATCACAGCTCCGTATTTTTCAATTAAGAGTTCATCGTTAACCTTCAGGTCAATCTCGAAACTGTTGCTTACGTATTTTTCTTTTTCAGAAGTTTCCAGGGTAGGAGTGATGAGTTTTCCATTGAGGTAAACCTGGAATAACATACCGGTTCCTACATGAAAATTCGTTTTCTTGGTACTGGCAACAACAATTCCTTTTCCGGGAGCCACTTCCTTATGAACTTCTTCCCAGAATTTTTCTTCGTAGTTGGAATCTTTGTTGATAACATCAGCATCCACAAAAGGAGTGATTCTGAGTTTTCCTGCTTTATTAAGCATTTTAACCGAATAGCGGATAGCGCCAATTTCGGGCTCGGGCATGCTTAAAAATCTTTTAGCCGATACACTTACCTGAGAGCCGTTTTTGAGAGTCGCATCGAACATGCGCAGGAGATATCCTTCCTTCATGTTGAGTTCTCTCAGAAAGTTATTTGTTTTACAGGTAGCCAGGTCGAGGTTCATTCCGTCAACCTGAACATGAATTCCGATCCAGTTTGCAGCGTTCAATACTTTGGCAAAATACTCGGGATATCCGTTTTTCCACCATCCAACCTTTGTTTTATCGGGGTAATAAACTCCTGCCACATAGTTTCCCTGAAGAGTTTCCCCGCTATATTGTTCTTCGAAGTTACCCCGGTGACCCATTCGCCCGTTTCCCAGGCTAAACAGGCTTTCTGAAATAAGGTGATTTCCGGGATGAAATCCTTCCTCCACGATCTTCCATTCGTTATGCCTCAAGTAATTCTTCATATAATTAGTTTTTCTCAAAAAATGTTAACAGCCGGTTCAGGTTCATTTCGGAAAAACCCGGAATAACCAGCTCAGCCTTACCTAAAATTTGTGGACTACCCACCCCAACCGTATGCATGCCCCCTGCCAGTGCTGCCTCAATTCCTGCTTCCGCATCTTCAAATACAACGCAGTTTCCGGGATTGGTGTTTAATTCGCTGGCAGCCAGCAAAAAGACTTCAGGGTCGGGTTTTGCTTTCGAAGTTTTATTCCCGTCAACCACCGATTTAAAATATCCCGAAAGTCCTATTCTTTGCAGAATAAGCGGTGTATTTTTACTTGCCGAACCAATTGCAGCGGGAATGCCTGCATTATCAAGCTCGCGAAGAAATGGTAAAACTCCCGGGAGGATTTCATCGTAATTCATTTTCTCGATATAACCCACATAGATATTGTTCTTTTTTTCGGCGAGCATATTCTTTGTAGCGCTGTCGAGATGGAGGTTTCCAATTTCGAGCAGTATGTCAAGCGAACGCATGCGGCTCACGCCTTTCAATCGTTCGTTATCGTGCTCGGTAAAATCGAAATTAAGCTCTCTGGCAATTTCTTTCCAAGCTATATAATGGTATTTTGCCGTGTCGACAATTACACCATCGAGGTCGAAAATACAAGCCTTTATTTTACTCATTTGCCGGATTTTTAGACTTTATGAATAAAACCGACAAACCAGCGAGCAGCATGCTCACTCCTGCAACACCAAGCATATTGATTGCTTTTCCGCCAAGTGTTGTTAAAATAACGCCACCAAGAAAACCAGCCGTAATCTGAGGGATTGTAATGGTTGCATTAAAAACTCCCATATAAACTCCCATACGCTTAGCAGGTAACGAGCCTGAAAGGATGGCATAGGGCATAGCCAGAATTGCAGCCCAGGCTATACCTACACCTATCATAGAAATAATTAATCCATATTTATCGTGAATAAAGGTCATGGATAGCAGACCCATACCTCCTGCAAGCAGTGCAATCAGATACACGGGTTTGCGACCGAAAGTGTTGGCTAAACGGGCCATCACTAATGAAAACAATGCTCCGAACAAACTGTAAGTGGCAAAAATTACACCTACCCAATTACCCGCTTCGTTATAAGCAGCCGAGAGCGAATCACCGGGAGCGGTATTCCAAACATTCTGAGCAACTCCCGGAGTGGTGTAAACCCACATCAGAAACAGTGAAAACCACGAGAAGAATTGCACCAGAGCAAGTTGCCACATTACAGGTGGAATTAATTTGTAGTTAGAAACCTTTGGTTTCTCAACATCTGCATCATTTGTAACCTCGTTGTATTGCTCGTATTCTTCAGGCGGATATTCCTTTGTCCGGAATGCTGTCCACAACACTGTAAGAAGTAATGCGGTGCCTCCGAAGTAAAACGACCAAACTACGGTAGGGGCTACTTTTTCGCCCGGCATAGGTTCGTTCGATACCCCTATTAAGGTTAAAATGAATGGGAGCAATGAACCAACTACAGCTCCGGTGTTTATAAGGAAACTCTGAATGGAATAACCAATGTTTCGCTGTTCCTCCGAAACCATATCGCCCACCAAAGCCCTGAAAGGTTGCATGGTTACGTTGAATGATGTGTCCATCAGTAACAACATAAAGGCACCAAAAAGAACAGGCGGGAGAAGGTGAGAAAAGAATTCGGAGTTGGGCATGAAAAACATCGCCAAAGCGGAAATGATAGCTCCGGCAAGAATAAATGGTATGCGGCGACCAAGGCGGGTCCAGGTTTTGTCGCTAAACAACCCTATAATGGGTTGAACAATAAGGCCGGCAAACGGAGCTGCAAGCCAGAAATAGCTTAAATGTTCCACATTGGCTCCCAAGGCCGATAATATGCGGCTTGTATTTCCATTCTGGAGCGAATATCCGATCTGGACTCCGAGAAATCCAAAACTTATATTCCATATTCCCCAAAAGCTGAGAATTGGTTTTTTCTTCATAAATAAAAAAGAAATTAGTGTTTGCTGAAAAGCAAAACAAACTTCCGGCTAGAAATGCCGGGTATTTGAAAAGAAACTTTACTGATGATTTTATCCGATGCAAAGATAAACGGAATAAAAATTAAAAAGCAAATAATCTGTCGGAAATTATTTTAAATAAGGAAGTTATGTGCGGTTAAAAATGGCCGGAAGTATAGATTTAAATCGTTTGCGGAGAAGATGAAAAAAATACATCAAGAAATAGTTCACCGCTACGCGGCTCGAATTTTTCCAAATCATTAATTTGCTACAAAGAGATCACCGCTACGCAGCTGTTAAGCTGCATAGCAGCGGATCTATTTGTAGATGTTGTGCTATGAAATCCTATTTAGCCGCAGCGCGGTGACCTATATCTCCACAAAATTTTATGACGGACATATTTAATATTGACAAATTATTTTTCGACCCTTGACGATCCTCTTATAATTAATGATGTTTGCAGAATTACAGTTTCGGGCGGGTAGAAAGGGTCTTCGGAAAGAATACGTTTGATAAGCATGCGTGCTGCAGCGGTGCCCATTTCGTAACCATGCTGGTCCACAGAAGTAAGATTTGGTTCAACTATGCCTGAAAATTTGCCATCGCTGAAACCGACAATAGCAACTTCGTCGGGGACTTTTATCCCTCTTTTTTGCAGGGTGAGCATCGCCCCTATAGCGGTGAGATCGTTAACAGCAAAGATTCCGTCGGGAGGTTTGGGCAATTCCATAAGTTTAGAAACAGCTTCACGAGCCATCTCAAAATTTTCGGCATGAACAATAAGCGACTCATCTACAGGAATTCCTGCACTCTTCAGGGCTTTTTTGTACCCTTCGAGCCGTTCTCTTCCTATTAATAGTTTTTGCGGGCCACTAAAATGTGCAATTCTTTTGCGGCCTTCATCAATAAGGTGTTTGGTTGCTTTGTATGCCGCGTCAAAGTCGTCAACAATTACTTTGTCGCATACAATGCCAGGAGCAAACCTGTCGAAAAAAACTACAGGAATATCATTGTCAATCAGGAAATTAAGATGATCAAATTCATCCGAATCCTTTGATATTGAAATTAATATCCCGTCGACACGGTTGGAATATAATGCTTTCACATTGGCAACTTCGCGTTCGTGAATTTCGTTCGACTGACAGATAATTACCGTAAAACCGGCGTCATAGGCCACATCGGTAATACCACTTAGTACTGATGAAAAAAAGTAATGCACCATTTCAGGAATAATAACTCCGATACTGTTGCTGCGGCTTTGTTTCAGGCTTAGTGCAATGGCATTGGGCTCATATTTTAAACGGGATGCAAGGTCGTTAACAGCTTTGCGGGTTTCTTCGCTGATATCCGGGTGACCTTTCAGTGCCCTCGAAACAGTGGAAGGCGAAACTCCAAGGGCTTTTGCAATGTCTTTTATAGTAACCTGTCCGGACTTCATGGATTCAAGATATCGTACGTTAAGTTATTAGTTGTTGTTAATTTCTACAAGATAGCCTTTTTGAATATGTTCTTCCGCAAATTAAATTGAAATTGGCCTGTATAAATATGTGTTATAAAACATATTAGACGCAAACGAAATCGCAAACGTTTGCGGAACGTTAGCAAACTTTTGAGTGATTTTTCAATAAAAAAATGCCATAACATTGCTCCCGAAAAGCAAAAAAGTACTCTACTGACTTTATCCGAAAACATGTTGTACTAATTAAACTTTATGCACTAATAACATCTACACATGAGTATTAAACAATTTAATCTGAGAGTTTTACTGTTTTCGTTATGTATTTTGATCATGCCTTTGGCATTTGGTCAGGACAAAACAGTGTCAGGTAAAATAACCGATCCTTCCGGAGAAGCTTTACCTGGAGTAAATATCGTAGTAAAAGGAACAACACGTGGTGTTGTATCCGATATGGATGGAAATTATAACATTTCTGCACCTGTAGGTGCAACTTTAACTTTCTCGTATATAGGTTATCTGGCCGAGAATGTTTTGGTAGGCAACGAGTCCACAGTTAATGTAACCCTTGTTGAAGATATAGCCAAACTTCAGGAGGTGGTTGTAATTGGTTATGGTACAGTTAAGAAATCGGATGCCACAGGTTCTGTAGCAACCGTAAGTTCGAAAGACTTTAACCGTGGAGCCATTACCTCGCCGCAGGATCTTTTGGTTGGTAAAAGCGCAGGCGTTGTTATTACAACTGCCGGCGGTGCACCGGGAAGTGGTGCTACCATCCGTGTTCGCGGGGGATCTTCTTTGAATGCATCAAACGATCCGCTTATTATTATTGATGGTGTACCTATCGATAATAATAATGTATCGGGTAGTTCAAACTTCCTTTCATTTGTAAACCCTAACGACATCGAAACTTTCACAGTATTGAAAGATGCTTCGGCTACTGCAATTTATGGATCGAGAGCTTCGAACGGTGTAATATTAATTACCACCAAAAAAGGAAAAATTGGCAGCAAGCTCAGAATTAACTATGATGGTAGTGTTTCTGTTGCAAATGCTGTTAAATATCTTGATGTTTATTCGGGCGATGAGTTAAGACAAATGGCCCTTGAAAATTCAACTCTTTTTGGAGTTGATAACTTCTCCAAACTTGGAAGCGCCAATACCAACTGGCAGAAAGAAATTTTCCGCACTGCCCTTTCGCACGATCATAATTTAAGTGTTTCTGGTGCTTATAAATCGTTACCTTACCGTGCATCGGTTGGTTATACCGATCAGAATGGTATTCTCAAAAATACCGATATGCAGAGAGTAACCGGAGCTATCAGTTTAGATCCTGTTTTCCTGAAAAATACTCTGAAAGTTAGCGTTAACGCTAAAGCCATGAGTACTGAGCATAATTTTGGTGATGCCGGTGCTATTGGTTCGGCGGTTAATATGGATCCAACCCAGGTGGTAATGGATGGTAATCCCGACACTGATGGTTATTTCCAATGGCCAACATATGGCGCTAACCTTGGAACACCAAACCCTGTTCAACAGTTGATGGAAATTGACAACCGTTCTTCAGTTCAGAGGGTTATTGCAAACATTCAGCTCGATTATCAGTTACCATTTATCGATGGTCTGCGTGCAAACTTAAACCTTGCAACTGATTATGCCGACAGCGAAGGTCATAATAACCGTCCAAGAACATCTCCTGGTACTCTTACAGGAGAGTATTATGGAAGTATAAATAATTACACCGCAAAGAACACAAATAACTTATTGGATTTCTACCTGAACTATATTAAAGAATTACCAGGTATTTCAAGTAAAATTGATGCAACTGCAGGCTATTCCTGGCAGCATTTTGTTCGCGAGAGGGATACCTATCGGTCAGGCTATGAAAGGCCGGAAGGTCCTGCACCAATTCCAGTTAGAAGGAAACCATTTACTGAAAACTATCTTGTATCTTTCTTTGGTCGTTTAAATTACACACTTGCTGAAAAGTACTTACTTACCTTAACCTTGCGTAATGATGGTTCTTCGCGTTTTAGAT
>JAJYAG010000234.1 GCA_021779665.1 Bacteroidota bacterium
CTTGCCATCAAATCAGTTCGTAAACTTGGCGAGACCATTGCGAACCAGATTGATCCTTCATCGAAATTACCCGTTCAGCTGGCATTATTTCCGCAGGAAGGGAAAATTGTAAACTCGGAGCAATATATAAATCAGAATTTTATAGGTTACAGTTTCCTTAAAAATGCATTTATTGCCAACTATAATGTAAAAGGATCGCCGTTCAATGTTTTCATAATTTTGAACGACACCGAAGATGAAGCCAAAGCCATGTTATCCAGCTTTTTAAAAGGTAACGGAAAAGAACAGGCAAATCTTAAACCAGGCATTTTCGATATCAAAGACAAGTATAACGGAACCATGAGACTTCTCTGGAAAGGAAAGTACTTATGTGGCGTTTACAATACCGCCGATGCTAAAATCATGCAGGATTATATTGCTCTGCTCGATATAAACCTAAAATAGTCGTAAGTAGAAAGAAATATTTCGGAAAAAGAAGCAGGAGTTCCTAAGTAAAATATCTTGTAACTTATACTTCATACTTCATAACTCATCCCTAGCTTGCAAACATCTGCAGATCGTGGAGCTTTTTATAGTATCCGTTCATCTGCAATAACTCGTCATGTTTGCCTCGTTCCACAATACGGCCTTCGTTGAGAACGCAAATTTCGTCGGCATGGATTACTGTGGATAACCGGTGCGCAATAACAATGGTAGTGCGGTTTTTCATCAGGTTAGTAAGAGCGTCCTGAACAAGGCGTTCCGACTCGGTATCGAGAGCCGAAGTAGCCTCGTCGAGTATGAGGATTGGAGGGTTACTAAGAACCGCTCTTGCAATGCTCACCCGCTGACGCTGACCGCCACTCAGTCTGCCGCCACGATCTCCAATCACGTGATCGTATTTCAGATTTGTGGATGAAATAAACTCATGCGCATGTGCAACTTCGGCTGCTGCTTCAACCTTCGCCAACGAAGCATTTTCCCGACCAAAAACTATGTTGTTATAGAAAGTATCGTTAAACAAAATGGCTTCCTGGTTTACAATGCCAATTAAGTTCCTCAGATCTTTAATTTTATAATCCTTAATATTTACACCATCTACAAGAATTTCGCCCTGCTCGATATCGTAAAATCTGGGCAATAAATCCACCATGGTAGATTTTCCCGAACCCGATTGTCCTACCAAAGCAATGGTTTTCCCCTTCTGTATTTTGAGGTTAATATCCTCCAGTACAAAAGGCAAATGCGAATCGTAGCGGAAACCAACATTCCTGTATTCTATTG
This sequence comes from Bacteroidota bacterium, assembly GCA_021779665.1. Classification (GTDB taxonomy): domain Bacteria; phylum Bacteroidota; class Bacteroidia; order Bacteroidales; family JAAUTT01; genus JAAUTT01. The sequence goes on from JAJYAG010000234.1 coordinate 1,264, forward strand.
TCGATTCAAATTCCTTCTTCGTAACCGGATTTTCCTTTTCGTTAATTTTAATTTCGGCATTAAGAATAAAGTCGACACGATCGGCAGACGCCATCCCCTTCATAATGTTGGAATACGAGGTTGACAACCGTTTTGCAGGTTCAAGAATTAAGTAAAAAGCAGCGATAAAGCCAATTAAATCTGCCGGTGCCATGTCAATGCTTTTCGAAAGGATGAGTGTGGCTCCGTAAACCATAATAATCAATATAACTGTAGTTCCCAAAAACTCACTGATAGGACTGGCAAGCGCTCTTTTACGGTTAATGCGGATCGAGATATTTGTAAAATCGTTATTCAGTTCCTGAAACCTGTCGTTGGTATGTTTTTCTGCGTTGAAGGCCTTGATTACCCTTAACCCCGAGAGTGTCTCTTCAATAATGGCAATCATCGATCCCAGCTTACTCTGACTTTTGAAAGATGTTCTGCGCAACGATCGGCCAATCCGTCCGATTAAAAGCCCGCTCACAGGAAGCATAATCAGTACAAATAAGGTAAGTTGAAAGCTCATACTCATGAGATATCCCAGGTAAATAAGGATCATAACAGGATCCCTGAAAACCATTTCGAGAGAACTTACAATCGAAGCCTCTATTTCGGCAACATCCGTAGTCATTCGCGACATGATATCGCCTTTTCGCTCATTTGAGAAATAAGACAACGGGAGTTTCAGAATTTTTTTATAAAGATTATTCCTGATATCGCGCAAGATATGAGCCCGCATATACGATTGAAAATGCTGTCCCAGATAAGCAAACACATTTCTCAATAAAGAAAAGAAAGCCAGAGCAATGGCAACAATAATCAGTGCTTTGGTTGCACCATAGGTACCAATAATATTATTGTAAATGTAATCGAGATTATCTTTCAGGTAATCGATTGAAAGCCGGAATTCTCCTTTGGGTTGTGTAACTGTCGTTTTTGTTGTTCCCAGCAATATCTCCAGAAAGGGCTTTAACATTGCCAGGGTAAATATTGAAAAAATGGAAGAAACCAGGTTGGAAAGGATACTTAAAACAGCATTTTTCCAGTAAGGTTTTATGTAATAATAAAGAGCAAATATCTTCTTCATAATTTATTGAAGAGTGCACGTCGACCTAATATCACGAAAAGAGAAATCGATATTAAATACCAGTATAATTAAAAGGTGTAATGTTGTTCAGTTCTTCTTTAACCTTATCGCTTACATTTAAGGTGCTCACGAATTGTTTGATAGCCTCGGCATCGATAAAAGTATTGGTGCGTGTGAGTTCCTTCAGTGCCTCATAGGGATTGGGATATCCTTCGCGGCGCAAAATGGTTTGAATGCCTTCGGAAACCACTGCCCAGTTATGATCCAAATCTTTTTTAAGCTTCTCCTGGTTCAGCAACAGCTTATCCAAACCTTTCAACAACGATTTCAACGCAAGCAGGGTATGTGCCATGGGAACACCAATGTTACGAAGAACAGTGGAGTCGGTAAGGTCGCGCTGCATACGCGAAATGGGGAGTTTAGCCGAAAGATGTTCCAGGATAGCATTGGCGATTCCCAGATTACCTTCCGAATTTTCAAAATCGATAGGATTAACCTTATGAGGCATGGTGGACGAGCCAACTTCGTTCTTGCGGATTCGCTGCTTGAAGTATTCCATCGAAATGTAGGTCCACAAATCGCGGTTCAGGTCGATGAGAATGGTGTTGATACGTTTCATGCCATCAAAAAAGGCGGCAAGATTGTCGTAATGTTCTATCTGCGTGGTAGTCTGGCTGCGGCTTAAACCCAGCATTCCATCCACAAAGGCATTACCAAAAGCTTTCCAGTCAATTTCGGGGTAAGCAACCACATGCGCGTTGAAATTACCTGTTGCTCCTCCAAACTTGGCTGAGAAAGGAACATTCATCAACTGATGATACTGAATTTCGATCCGTTCAATAAAAACTTCGATTTCTTTACCCAAACGGGTTGGCGAAGCCGGTTGCCCATGCGTATGAGCCAGCATGGGTATGTTCTGCCATTCGGTAGCCTGTTGCTGAAGTTTTTTAATTACCTCGTCCAATGCAGGGAAGTAAACTTCGGTTGCTGCCATTTTGAGCGAATACGGAACAGCAGTGTTATTGATATCCTGAGAGGTTAATCCGAAATGAATAAATTCTTTGTAATCCTGCAGTCCAATGGTATCAAACTTTTCCTTCAGAAAATATTCAACAGCTTTAACATCGTGGTTTGTAATATTTTCTATATCCTTTACCCGTTGAGCATCCTCAATGGAAAAATCGGTATAAATTTTCCGTAAATCGATAAAAGCCTTCCTGTTCAGGTTTGCGAGCTGAGGCAAGGGGAGTTCAACAAGGGCAATAAAATATTCAACTTCTACATACACCCTGTAACGAATAAGCCCATACTCCGAAAAATAGATTGCCAGTTCGTCTGTTTTATTCCTATAGCGGCCGTCGATTGGCGAAATGGCTGATAATAATGTAATTTCCATATCAGGTAATTCAGGTGGCTAACTTACTTTTACTAATAATTCCAACACAAAGAATTTTTATTTGTTCTTAAAGAAGTGTACAAAGGTAGAAAAATAATGCTTACTTCTTCCAGGACACATAGTCAATGAAAAATGATTTTTTACCACGATTTACTATATTTGATAATTCAAATGTCCAATGAACCGTACTAATCAAAATTAAATATGAAAAAAATTAAATGGTTTCTGCTGCCTGTACTTCTACTTTGTTTCTCATTTTCGGAAGGTGTGGGGCCTGATCCTGTTTTTAAGGGGAAAAGCAACAAACATCTGGTTTACGTATTTCCTATAAACAAAGAAATTGGGCCGGGCATGGTTCGGGTAACACAAAAAAGTTTTGCTGAGGCCCGAAGTCTGAAAGCCGACCTGATCATTATCCGCATGAACACTTATGGCGGATTGCTCGATGCTGCCGATTCCATCCGTACCATTATTCTTAACAGTGTTATACCAGTTTATGTGTTTATTGATAACAATGCAGCTTCGGCCGGGGCACTCATCTCAATTGCTGCCGATCGTATTTACATGCGCGACGGAGCCAACATTGGCGCAGCTACCGTAGTTAACCAGACAGGCGAAGCGCTGCCCGACAAATATCAGTCGTTTATGCGTTCGATGATGCGTTCAACTGCCGAATCGCATGGCAAAGACACAATAATCACTGGTACCGACACTACCTACAAATGGAGACGAGATCCCAGGATTGCCGAAGGAATGGTAGATCCAAGAGTAGTTGTTCCCGGAATTGACGACAGCACCAAGGTAATTACCTTTACAACCTCCGAAGCCATGACCAATGGCTATTGCGAAGGCCGCGCTGCAAACGTGAAGGAAGTAATTAAACAAGCCGGAATTGATAACTACGAAATGAAGGAATACAAGCAAACTGCTTTTGAATCGATCATGAGCTTTTTACTCAATCCCTATTTCAGAAGTATCCTCATCATGATTATTATTGCCGGCATTTACTTTGAACTTCAGACGCCCGGAATCGGTTTTCCACTTCTGGCGGCCGGAGTGGCAGCAGTACTTTACTTTGCTCCCGCATATCTTGAAGGGTTGGCCGAACACTGGGAAATATTGCTCTTTATAGTCGGAGTTGGGTTAATATTAGTTGAACTCTTTGCAATACCGGGGTTTGGCATAACGGGTATAGCGGGAATTGTTTGCGTAATTGCCGGTTTGACATTGAGTCTTTTGAACAATATTGTATTCGAGTTCGATTTCCAATATGCCATAACCCAAATATTCAGGGCATTTTTTGTTGTTCTGTTTTCAATGCTCTTTTCGCTGCTTCTGTCGATATATTTTTCAGATAAACTTGTGAAATCGAACCGCTTTAAATTCCTTGCCCTTCAGGCAGAACAAAAGAGCTCGGCAGGTTATGTCTCGGTCGACAATCTCTCTTTTGTAATTGGAAAAGAAGGAACTGTAGTTTCGATGCTAAGACCTTCCGGCAAAGTAGAAATTGAAGGAGAAATTTACGATGCCATGTCGGAAATCGGATATCTGAATCCGGGTGAAAAGGTTAAAGTTACCCGGTACGAAACGGGACAGGTATACGTGATAAAAGCAAATGTTTAAAGGATATTTAAAGAAGCGTTGAGTTATGAGAAATATAAATTCGCAAACCAAAGTTGTGGCAACCATAGGACCTTCGTCGTCGTCGAAGGAAATCCTTAAAAGTATTATCAGGCAGGGAGTAGACGTTTGCAGGCTTAATTTCTCGCACGGAAAACAGGAAGATCACCTGAAAGTAATAAAGAATGTTCTTGAGATCAATGCCGAATTAAAGACCAATGTTGCTATTCTGGCCGATTTGCAGGGTCCGAAAATCCGCATTGGCGAAGTTGAAAATAACAGGGTTGAGCTGATTGAAGGTTCCGAGATATCTTTTGTGACAGAGCCATGCATTGGCACTGCTGAAAAACTCTATCTCTCCTATCAGGAGTTTCCGCAAGACGTAAAAGTGGGAGATGCTGTTTTGGTAGACGATGGCAAGATAAAGCTCGAAGTAGTCAGTACCAACCGGAAGGATAAAGTTACTACCCGGGTGATTTTCGGCGGAATTCTTTCATCGAAAAAAGGAGTGAATCTTCCAAACACCAAAATTTCGATGCCAAGTTTAACCGAGAAGGACATCAGCGATGCAGTTTTTGCCCTTGAGAACGGAGTCGACTGGATTGCCTTATCGTTTGTACGCAGCGCGAGTGACCTCATTCAGCTGAAGGACATTGTAAAACAGCAGAAAAAGAATGCGAGCATCATTGCAAAAATAGAAAAACCCGAAGCACTGGCCGATATTGACAATATCATCGACATTTCCAATGGTATTATGGTTGCAAGGGGCGATTTAGGTGTTGAAGTTCCATTCGATCAGGTGCCATTAATCCAGAAAGATCTGGTAGCACGTTGTATTGCGAAAGCTAAACCTGTAATTATAGCCACCCAGATGCTGGAGAGTATGATTACCAATTTCAGGCCAACCCGTGCCGAAGCCAACGACGTGGCAAATGCAGTATTTGACGGAGCCGATGCATTAATGCTCAGCGCCGAAACCTCGGCCGGCAAATATCCGGTGGAAGCTGTAAATGCCATGCAGCGCATTATCGACTGGTCCGAAAAAGGGTTTCAATTCAACCGCGAAACACTGCCGCTTTTCAACACACGCACCTTTCTTCCCGACTCCATTTGCCTGAATTCGTGCCGTTTAGCCAGCCAGACCAATGCGAAAGCAATTGTAACGTTTACAAACTCGGGTTATACAGCTTATAAAATTTCGAGTTATAGGCCCAAGGCTGCCATTTACGCATTTACACGCAATCCGGCACTTCTTCGTAAGCTGTCGCTGTTATGGGGTGTAAAAGCTTTTTATTTTGAAAGTCACGATAAAATTGACGATGCTATAAACTACTCCATAGAGGTGCTCAAATCGGAATCGCTGCTAAAGGATAACGATGTTGTGATCCATGCCGGCAGTACTCCTTTCGAGGAAAGGGGACAAACCAATATGATTAAAGTAAGTTACGTTTAAAAGTTATTTATGCAAACCACTGAAAGATTGATCAAAAATGCCGAAGCTGCATGGCTCGAACCTCTGCAGTCGCATTGCCGCGATATTTTTAAAAATACACATCTTCCCTCGCACGATGAATTGCATCACAGCAGGGTATGGAATTATGCAAGGGAATTACTGATGCAATTGGCTAAAAGCGGAGTTGTAATGAACGAGAAAGACATCGAAAAGCTTATTATAGCGGTATTCTTTCATGATACGGGAATGTCGGTCACCATGCAGAAAGACCATGGAAAAATAAGCCGGAAGATTGCCAAGGACTTTTTGAAAGATAAAAACTTTTCTCCGCTTGAGCTGGAAGAAATTTTAGACGCTGTTGAACACCACGACAAGAAAGATTATAAGTCATCGGAAATTGATAAACCGGGCGTTACACTGCAAGCATTACTGAATATCAGCGACGACCTGGATGCGCTGAGCTTTATCGGCGCATACCGGTATGCCGAAATATACCTGCTGCGCAATACTCCGGTTAAAGATCTTTCGGACGCCGTACTCGACAATCTTCAGAAACGTTTTCAACATATGAAGGAATTTCTAAGCTTTTCGCCCAACTACCTGAAAGCTCAGAATTTGCGTTATATGGCTACCCGCAACTATTTCAAAGATTTAAACTTTCAGATAAAACATGTAGGCGACGATCTTACCACTTACAACGGACCAATTGGTATTGTAAATTTTATAAAAGAGTTGATGATCGAACAAAAGCTGAACGTAAACAACGCATGCAAACAGGCGCTGCTGATAGCTGACGATTTTTATGTTACCAACTTTTTTGAGAAGCTGGAAAAGGAAAGCTAAAGGTCTTTAATCATCTTTTGAAAAGGAAAGTTTTCCCGCCCTGTTTTAAAGTCATTTCATTTTTAACTGGCGAGAACTCCAAAACTAAACCTGCCGGATCAAATTTAAATTTATCCGCATCAGTCGCTTCCAACGGGAATGATGGCTGGCCTGTACCCTGTCCGTAAAGTACCGAATCTTTTTGGGTAATGGTAATTTTTATTGGAATGTCGTTGCTTGAATATTCTCCAAGGTATTTGGCAAGCTCTTCCGGTTTAAGGTTTAGAGTGTTAAATGTTGGCAGTTTATACTCCTGGTCGAAATATATACTTAAAACTCCAATCAAAATTGAATTAAAATTATAAGCACTGCCATTGGAACAATAGGCAACAGCCAGTCCTTCATCAGGGAAATAGCCCAGACTTGAGACAAAACCATCAATTCCTCCATTATGACCATAAGCCTTTTTTTCTCTGAAAGGAATCTGAAACATTCCCATTCCATAACCTTCGGTAACTGTTTTCATGCGGTCAAGATTATCCTTTGAAATTAGTTTTCCGGCAAATAAGGCTTCGATAAATTTTGTAAGATCCCGGGGTGTAGAAACAATTGCTCCGGCACCGCCAGGTATGCTCATATCAGTTTCGGGTTGTTTAACCCACGTTTTTTCGAATCTATAAGAATAACTTTCTCCGGTTTCCAAAGATGTTTTCCCGCCCAGGTAAGTATTTTGCAATCCAATTTTTGAAGTAATCCTCTCTTTAAGAATTTTTGAATAAGGCTTACCTTCAATCTTTTCGACAATGTATCCCAACAAAACAAAATTTGAATTACTGTATGCTGCTTTTCCATTGGGTTTAAAGTTTGCAGGAGCTTTCGCTATTATAGCGACTAATTCATCAGAAGTCTTAGGTGAAGTCATATAGATCTGATATTCTGCATCATCCGTAAAGCTATGTATACCGCTACGATGATTAAGCATATTGCTTATTGTAATTTTATCAGCATTGGGTATCTGCGGAAAATACTTATCCAGCGTAGTTTCAAGTTTAAGTTTGCCTTCTTCGATTAGTTGGAAAACTAGAACCGTTGTAAACATTTTAGAGATTGAACCTATCCGGTATTTGGTATCAGCAGTTGCTTCCTGCTTCTTATCTACATTACTATAACCAATCGTTTTTTGATATACAACCGTACCATTTTTGCTAACAGCAAGGCTTCCCATTGCCTTGTTTTTCTGACTTAATAAAGTGAAAAGACTGTCAAGTTTGGGTTTGTTCAAACTTTGTGAAAACACTATCGTTAACGAAAGGAATAACCCCAAAATTGAAACGGAGATTCTTTTTAGGTTCATGGCTGAGAGTATTAATCTTTTGGTATTTTGATGTTAAGGTACAAAAAAACACATCGTCTTTCATCTATTGTTTTTGAACTTTATCCAAAAGGACATTGGTAATCTCCATATTCAACCAAACTCAACAGGAGCATTATTATCACCTTATATAGCCACTTACAAATCTGGCTTCTTCACCACCTTTACATGAAAATAC
>JAJYAG010000053.1 GCA_021779665.1 Bacteroidota bacterium
GATCTAAAGCGGGTTTTGAACCCTGATTATCGCCTAAGAAAGCGGTTTCCTCATATTTTTCAAGGAAATTGGTGAGCGTCAACTGAACATTAATAAAGTCGTTGTTCTCTGCCAGTAATGATTTATTTATCGCGTATTTCTTTTCCAATTGTTCGGTCCGTATTACCGAAACCTGTTGCTTCAACAATTCCCGAATCTCCTTTTGGTTATTCTGGATTTGCGTCAGGTTTTCCTTAACCTTTTCACGCAACATATCGATTGTTTTTCTTATCATCGTTTTCATAACCCCCGAAATTCGGTCTTTAAGTTTTGCTTTCGGTTATGTTTACGGAGATGTTTCAAAAATGTTAGATGATATATATCATCTAACAAAATTTAATTGATTGTGTTTAAATATTTGTATATAAGATAATTGAAACACAATTTAAAGTAATTATATAAAAAAAACAGTGACGAAATTTATGATTAACTTGACCTAACCTGCATTTATAGTGATTAAAACTTACAGAATTGAATAATAGATTAGAAAACATGAGTTAGTATAGCATACATCACAGAAATACAAATAGATATATAAAGTTACTTCATAGGATTTAAGTAAAAAGCTTTAAGTAGATTTAATTTTTAGAATGTTGGTTATCAATACATTTATGTAAATAAGTCTGATTTTGATTAATATTCAACCAATTAATCATCAAAGTCCCAGTGATGATATTCTCCATCCAGGTCTCCCGTTCCTAATGGTAGCTTAAAATAAATACCCGGACTAAAAGCAGAAGTGCCGCCAACATTCCGGTATCGCAAATCCACACCACCAAAATAATTCGCCCAAACAGAGGTCTGAACGCCCAGCTTCCATCTGCTTTCGGCCTTTTGGTGCTCCAACACAGGACCCAGCGATAAACCCAAAACAGCTATACCGGTTTGCGCCTCTGAGTAAAGACGGAATTTCCCTTTTTCGAATTCAATACCTCCATCAAAACTATAGGGGAATTTCTCATAATTCCAGTACGAAACCTCAATAGCAAAAGAAGTATGCATTTTCTTTTCGCAGAAATTAAAGTGCAGCATGGGACCTACCATCCATACGTCTGACCTCTGCGCATTCGCTTTTCCTATAATCAACACCAAAACAAAAAGGAGTAATCCGAACTTTCTCATAACCTGAATTTGAGATGTTCTACGATTACTCCTTTTGGGAGTTACCTGTTTGATCAATAAACTTTCTCCCTGTTCTGAAACTTTAGCAGATTTTTAAAACCGCGATTCCCAGAATGGCTCCCAATTTCTCAAGCTTACTGCCAATGTGGCCTGTACCAATTGCACAATGGTGAGCAGGGCCGGCTTTTGACCATTTATTTATGAATTCTTTGGCTCCAATTTTAAATCGGTAACGGCTATTTGTATTACCGATATTCAAAACAGGTCCGGGGACAGATTCTCCTTCGGCCATCAGCAGGAAAAGTCCATCCCTGCCCTGCACAACAGATAACAATGTAACCGGCCCATATTTTACCGACATCTGAATTGACAAACCTTTACCGGGTTTACCGTGATAAAGAGGCAAAGGAACCAACTTTACCCGTCCCTCGGCGATGGAAAAATGTGCAGGGCCATCATGACCAAGCATCACTATATCATCTGTAAAATCCATGGCATAAAACTCCGAAAAGGAACCTCCGGCTCCAAACGCATCCATTATCTTCATAGCCTGGGCATTTTTAACTTCACATTCTCCGGCAACAGGAACATGATTACCCGTAAGAAGCGTATTACCGGCAATAACAGAGGTTACAATGTTTTCATAATCATTCCCCGGGCTACCTTCATAATAATAGGCAAGTGAGCCTAGCTTGTGAGCAGCAACGAGCTTATCCAGGGCAACCGAGGTTAGAGCAGCACGTTCAAGTTCATCGCTCTCACACTCGGGTGTAACATCAAACTTCTGACGAAATTCTTCAAGCTTTTTCCCCACTTCTTCACGGGAAGTTTCGTCGCGATGTTTTTTGAGCTCACACATTTCAACAATTTCGATATGGGTACCAAACACGGCACATTGCTGGGTCAAGTCGGTATACACGTCGAGCATGCCATTATAATAATGCCCCAGAATACCCAGCCGGTTCGAACGCATAACTGAGGCAACCTTTGCAGCCTCAATCCAGGTTAAGATATCCTGCCACGCAGCAGCTTCTTCCAGGTAACCTGTTACAAAATCGTAGGAGATGTTGCAACGATTAAATACCGAAGCAATTTCGGGAACTGAACATGCCTGGCAATTTGCGAGCCATTCGCCTGTCATTTTTCCGCGGTCGCCTAACCCGTTTATATAATTGTAATCGATAGCCGGTGTTGGCTGCAGGTTCAAAATTACAAAAGGCACTTTTACCTGCTGTGCTACCGGCAACACTGTGGACGATAAGGCATAAGTTGAAATGTAAAGAAAAACCAACTCCACCCCTTCTCTTTTCAACATGGCTGCAGCTTCGCGGGCTTTCTCAGGGTTATCAACCATTCCGGCATCTATAAGCGTAATGCCGGTTTGCAACATCCTTTCGCTTATAAATTCCTGATATTTCTTTAATCTGTCCAAAAGTCCGTCGAACTGTCCCCAATAGGTGTCGAGACCAATACCAAAAAGGCCTATTTTTACGCTCATACGCTATTTTTTAAGTTGAAAAGAAGGAAATTTTCTTATTACCACAGGACTCAGCAAACCCGAAGGCCGCAGCAGTTGCTCTGCATTTTTATCTTCGAACTTGTTAATGTTGGTTTTGGTGGTTCTTTGGTCCGGAGGTAGATTTCCATCGCCAATCAACCGGTTAGGCCACATGTTAACAACCTCAACCTCCACGTCGTTTTCACCGCTTTTTACATAACTGCTAATATCGAAACGGAACGGCGCGCTCCAAAGCACCTGCATCTGGTGACCATTAATCTTTACCGACGCCATTTCCTGAACATTACCCAGGTCGAGAACCCATTTATTTCCGGTAATTTCACTGTCCGAGATCATAAACTTATTGTAGTATTTCGCTGTTCCCGAATAATATTTAACACCTGGATCGTCAAACTCGGTCCACGATTTAAGTGTTGCCAATTCCAGCTTTTCAGGAGCTCCTCTACCCGAAACAAATTTTAATGTCCAGCTGTTCTTTGGCAAAATCATATTTGGATCGACTTTGCCTTCAATATTATCAACTTTCCCATCGGACCATTTTAAGGAGTATTTCCCTGACTGATAAACCTCAGCCTTTGTATTTCCATTGTTCCGGACAACGCTGATCACAGGAAAATCGGCGGCTTCCAATGTTGCAGCCGGAAATATCTGTTTACCATCTTTATTGATTTCGGTAATATGCAGCTTTGGTTCGTCTTTACGGAAGACTATAAACTTGGATCCTTCCGGCTCGAAATGAAGAGGAACAACAGTGATCCCATTTTCTTCGCGATAAACAGGCACTTCGGTAATTTCTCCGGTAATCGGGTTCCAAATTTCAGGAACCATTCCGGAAACCCTAAACCGAGCTGTAATCTGCTCGTAACGGTCGGGCATTTCTGTGATATAACGATATTGAAAATCGTTAAATTCTTTACGGGAGAACCTGTTGGAAATAAAATAGATCTCCTGTCCTGCAGTAGTGCGGTGGATATAATCGAAGGCAGAATTTTTATCAGCGCTGACGAACGAGAAATCCTGATCTATTTTCATTTCTGCGAGCACATCGTTCACTGACTTCCCCCAAATCACTTTACCTTTGCCGTACTTATTTTCAGTGATATTTTTCCCATCGGTTTTTCCCCACATCTTTGCTGCAATTGTTTCAAATTCCTTATCAGCCGCCGGGTAATCATTTAAGCCAGTTACAACTCCGGGACGGGAAGATATAAGCGTCATCCCATTTTTTACAAGCATTTCGAGTTTTTTAAGCACCGCCAGATCAATTCCCTTTTTAGGGTCCATCATCATCACACGGTAACTCATTCCGTCAGGTAAAACTATTTTTTTGCCATCGAACGATACACGGTTCAGCACAACATCTTTCGAGCATTTATCCCAATCGTAGCCAAATTTAAGTTCGGGTAGCTCTTCCTTTAAAAAGACAAAGTTTGGAACATCGTCGCCATAGTAATAAAGCACATCGGCAACAAACAATCCCTGCTGAAGCATAAAACTCGAACGATTCAAGTAACTGATAAAATCACCGGCATGCTCCCACCAGGTAACATTGGGGTTCAGATGGGTGCCGGCAAAATATTCGTTTCCGGGAAGCCCAAATTCTTTAGGCGAGGAAGTAAACGTATGCCAAACAATACGATTGACACCGCTGCAGAAAACACGGTCGATATTGCCTTTCAGATCTTTGGGCGACCGCTCCCACTGCGGACCAATGCTTGTAGGCCCTTCGGCAGCAACAAACCTTTTGCCGTTTGTATGCGCCACACAAGCACTTTGCCGAACCGATAACCTTTCATCATCTTTGATGCGATGCGTATTGGCCATGGCCCAGAATTCCCCTTGAGGAAAATCGCTGATGCCCATCACCCTTAATGCATCAACCGGTGCCGAATGCGGACCGCCCGACTCGGGATGAATGCCCATTCCATATTTGTGTGCAAGATTGTAAAAGAGCTGATAATGATTCTTTTCAACCAGATCGCCCACCGTCTTGCGGAAATCGTGCAAAAAGCGGTGCGATACCTGGCGGTTATCAACAATTCGCCCCGTAAGAACGGGCATATACCTGCTGATATCATAACCTCTTAACGCTTTAAAATCGGTCGGGAAATTCTTTGTCCAGCTCACAACGTTCATCTCCCAGCTGTCGGTTTGCAGAAACTTTACGCTGTTGCCAACCGCTTGCGCCTCTTTTATAAGGGGTAAAATCACTGTATTGCTGAATAAATCGAATGCTTCGGCGCTCAAATGATCAAGTGACAATCCGCTCCAACCATCGCTGCTTGTGGATGTCATGGCTCCGGTGCAGGTATAACCGTACCGTATAATGGTCCACTCTCCCTCCGGTGCATTCCATTCTAAGGTTTCGTTATTAAAATTTGGTGTAAGGTCAATTATTTCGTTGCTTTTTAATGCATACTTTTCGCCGTTATCCGGGTAATCGTCCCAAAGTTCATTTAAGGGATAAACGCCCTTCCATCCTATTGGTTTATTGAACGATTTCTTATCCCAGTTCTGTATTGCCTCATTTTTCAAAGGAGCATCCTTAATTTTTCTTACCGCCTGAACCATTATATCACCATACCATAATTTGACCTCAGGCTTAGGCAGGTTGATGCTCAGTTTCTTCCCACCCTGAACGTCTACTTCGCTCCACACAATTTTCTTCATGGCAAATTCAGGAGTGATAGACGGAGCTCCCGGATTCCACCCACTCTGAACGTTGACGCTAAGCTCTATACCTAACCGGTCGGCTTCTTTAACCGCATGTTTATATAATTCCATCCATGCAGGACTCATAAACACGGGGCCCGCTTCAGTTTTTCTGGCAACTGTATAGTTTGAACTACCAGCATCCACAACCGAGGCGCCTCCGTAACCTTTAGCTTTCATTTCGGTGAGATCGCGGGTAATAGATTCTTTGGTAGCCATGCTGTTAAGCCACCACCAATAGCACCGTAACCGTGATTCGGATGGCGGATTCTGAAAACTCTTCTTCAGTTCGGGATATGCAATCTTTATATCAGTACTTACCGGATATGATGGCTGAGCACTTATGTTTAAACTGTTCAGCAGTAACAAAAAAATGATGGAGTTAAATTCAAAAAAAGCAATGCGGCGCCTTCTTTTTTGATCCATGGTAAAAAAGTTAAAGGTTAGCAAATTATAAAAGGAAAGGTATGATTTAGCAGTTAAAAAACTGAGTGCAGAAGAAAAACTTCCGCACTCAGTTTTAAAAGATGAATATCAGATTACCGGGATGTCCAGCCTGGGTTTTGTTCCAGCTTCTCGTCCTTATTGGTATCAATAATTGTTTGAGGAATTGGCCATAAGTTATAATCGAACGTCAAAGTAGCTTTGGCTTCGGGCCAGAAGGCATACTTGCGGATACGTTCAACGGCAATGGTGCCGCCCATGCGAAGAAGTGTATTCCAGCGACATTCTTCATATACAAGTTCACGGCTTCGTTCATCAAGAATAAGATTGAACTTATCGTCAACATCGGCGGCTGTTACTAAATAAGAACAGTTTGCACGACTGCGGAGCAGGTTAATGTCGGCAGCAGCACCAGCTTTATCGCCCATACGTTGTTTTGCTTCAGCACGCAATAAAATTGTTTCGGGCAAACGCATAAAATAATCGTCGCGGAAAAGGTTGCTGCGGTTTTCTCCATCAGTCAGACCGGTATAAAGATCGGTGGCAATTTTACAGGATATTGGGTAACAGAGACTTCTGTTATTATCGTTGTTATATAATATCGACCAGGGTACAGTTAGGTTATAATAAGCCGATGTTTTAACATTGCCAAGGAAGTTTCTTTTTAAAACAATATCTGAGTTTCTCATATCGTCGCTCCATTTTCCGGCATAAACACTATCGCGTGTGTACATGGTGGGAATAATTTGTGCAATACCGCGACCACCAACATCTTCGAGTGTACCGGTAAGATGTCCCGAAGAACCATCGCGAAATACAGCGCCATAGGTACGGGAATATGGAAGTTTCGATTTTTTATCTTCAGCCTTATAAGCTGCATAATCAACCTGTAAAGCCCAGATACATTCCTTGTTGCCATCCTGGTAATTTACATTGTTTTCCTGGAATAAATCCCAGTAGACATTTCCTTTGGCTTCTGCTTTCCTGGCACCATAACGGGCTTTCATCAATGAATAAGTTCCTCCGTCAATCACTTTGTTTCCATAGACAACCGACTGGCTGAAAGCTGTAGTGGCCTCGGAAGCTTTGCCTTCAGCAGCAAGCTGAGTTCCCAGGGCAAGATAAAGTTCGCAAAGTGTATGCTGAGCAGCTCCTTTAACCAGACGACCACCAGCTGTTGTGGTTTCAGGAAGATCGTTTTCGATTGCAAGAAGTTCGTTAATGGCATATTGATAGGTTTCCGCCCTTGTTGCTCTTTTGTAATTATAGGCAGGAACAATGGTAATATCCTCAACAATGGGTACGCCGCCAAAGAGTTCTGCCAGGTTTTTGTAAGCAAATGCCCGGAAGAATTTTGCCTGAGCAATGGTATAGGCCTTTTCGGCATCGGACGACCACGATATTTGAGTCTGAGCCGCAGCATAAAGAGCAAGATTTGCCCTGGAAATCATCTGGTACCATGTGCTGTAGATGTTATAGAAATTACCGTTATCCGGGTTGATATTGCCATAGTTATTGAAAGTATTACCACGACGAATGCTTGGCACATCGAACATATCGGTTCCATTTCCACGCAAAACAAAGATCCAGCCTTCTTCATTCGGATTAGCCCACAAATCACGCATCTGAGCATAAATGGCCAGTAGAACCTGGTCAATCTGAGTTGAAGAAGAGAAAGCATTGTCGACTGTATAAAAAGTAGAAGGCTTTTCTTCCAGAAACTTATCATCGTTTTCACATCCTGTAATATTGATTAGCAGGATTGCTATCAATATGAAGTATAGAATTTTTATATTTTTCATAGCTAATTACTTTTAATGTTTAGAAACTCAGGTTTGCACCAATGGAGTAGGTTGAAGGAACTGGGAATGTATTTTCCCTCACGGTAGTTCCTGTTTCAGGATCGCCACCAACCCAGTTTGTGAAAGTTGCGACGTTCTTGGCACTTACATAAACCTTGAGTGTGCTCAGGCGCAGTTTCTTCAGGAGATTCTGCTGGAAGGTATAGGCAAGTGAAATGTCCTGAATCCTTACAAAACCTCTGGATTGCAGACCAAGAAAACGGCCATCGCCGGCAAAATAAGCCGAAGGATATTCGTTGCTCTTGCTTTCGGGAGTCCAGTAGGGTTTCGAGGTCATGTTATCGTTAAACCTTCCTGTACCAGAGGTCATATACGCGTTTGTATTGCTCTTGAGATAATAGTTGTTGCCACCAAAGGTTCCTGTGACCATTGTGTACAGCTCAAAGTTTTTATAGCTAACACTGTTGCTAAGGTTTAACCTGAAATTTTCCTTGTTATAACCAAGAATTTTGCGGTCGGCAGAAGTGATTCCCGGAACTCCGTCGATATCCTTATACTTGGGCGAACCAGGTGCAGCTCCTGTCAAAGTAATATATTCGGTATCAGTTTCCTGAACAATGCCATCCTGTTCGTATCCGTAAATAGCTCCAAGAGATTTGCCTATAAATAAACTGCTGGCAATATCGTCATCTTCCTTACCATCGCCATTAATGTCTTCACCATAAAGCTTGGCCAGTTTATTTCTGTTTCTCCAGAAAGTAACCCAGGAGCTCCAGTTCCAGTCGGTTGTCCTGACATTAACTGATCTGATTGTTAATTCAATACCCGAGTTATCAATTTGTCCCATGGATGTTTTAACAGTTTTAAAACCCGTCATTACAGGAATGTTACGCGTGAAGATCTGATCGGTAGTTTTCGAGAAGTAAACATCGAGATCGGCCTGCAACCGGTTATTAAACCACGAAGATTCGAAGCCTGTATTCCACGATTCGGTGCTTTCCCATCCCAGTTCGGGGTTTCCTAAAGCATCCTGAAGTAATCCGTAACGGATAATGCCCGGGGAGTTCGAAAACTCGTAACGGTATCCACCGGTTGCTCCGTTTGCAACAGTTGAAAGTGTTCCATAAGGGCCAATACCCTGATTACCATTTTGTCCCCATGAAAACTTCAATTTAAGGTCATTCAGAAAAGTTATATTCTTCATAAATTCTTCTCCCGAAATTCTCCAGGCCAGACCAGCTGCATAAAAATCAGCCCATTTTTTATTAGCACCGAATACAGAAGCTCCATCACGGCGGTAAGAGCTGGTAAAAAAGTATTTATCGTTGAAAGAATAGTTTAACCGACCTAAATAACCAATATTAGCCCGTTCATCTATATTCATTATAACTTTCTGTACGGTTGCTTTATGCAAACCATACAATCCCAAAACAGTATTGCCATTTGCTGAGAAGTCAGAACCCGTAGAATTTTCCTGTTCATATTTTCTGTAGTCGCGTGTTGCAACTAATGTTACATCGATCTTATGTTTCCCAAAAGAATTCTTATAATTTACAATATTATCAAATACATAACTGTAAGTGCTGTTATTATCCACATTACCATTGGCACTGCTTAAAAAACCGGCAACAGTGGCAGCGCTGTAACGGGCTAAACCCTCACCCTCTTTAATGTAATAATTTTCATTATAAAAATTCCCCGATTGATTTTTGTCAAGATTGGTGAGATAATTCAATCTGTAACTCAACCCTTTAACCCATGGTATCTGAATATAAGCATAAGTATTTAAACGGAAGTTATTTCTCTTATCCAGATTACTGCGTGTGCCATCATCAACACCCCATAACGGGTTAATAGCCGATTGGGTATAAGGATATTTTTCGAGGTTACCCTGATCGTCGCGATACATAACACCATAAGGCGACATGGTCTGAGCCTCGCCGATGTTAGCAGCAAATCCGGAGTAATCGCGCTGAGAAAAGCCTCCGTCAACTCCAACTTCCAGCCATTTGGTAATATTCGTTTTAACTTTTGCAAGTATTGATAACCTATCGAAATCGTCTCCAACAACAATACCTTTATTTTTATTATAAGAAGTAGACAAATAATAATTGGTAAGCTTTGTTGCGCCCGAAACCGCCATCTGGTAATCCTGAATTACACCCTGACGGGTAACTTCGTCGAGCCAAACAGTTTCCTTATTAGCAGCAAGATTAGCCAATTCACCGGCTTTCATCCAGGTGGTTGTACCTTCGGCGTATTTATTGCGAGCATTCACTACCTTAATCCATTCTTCACCCTTCATCATTTCTGGCTTATTTTGCCAGGTCTGAATACCGCTGAGTGCGCTGAATGTAATCATCGGCTTTTCGGAACTACCCTTTTTGGTAGTAATGGCAATAACCCCGTTTGCAGAACGGGAACCATATACTGCAGCAGAAACGGCGTCTTTCAGAATGTCGTAACTGGCAATATCATTGGGGTTAATGTCGTTGAGGCTTCCCAAATAAATAACACCATCGAGAACAATCAGAGGATCGTTGTTCCCCCCTATAGAATTTTGTCCGCGAATATCCATGGCAGGCTCACCACCGGCAGTATTTGTGGCTCCGATATTTAAGCCGGCAATATTTCCTTTAAGGGACTCAAGAGCATTAAGGTTTGGAGCAAGCGAAACAGCTGAGTTTTCCATTTTAAGAGAACTTACTGAACCCGTAAATTCCTTTCGGTTAGCCGTACCATAACCAACAACGATAACTTCTTCAAGATTTGTAATATCCGCAATCATTTTCACATCCATCACTGCTTGTCCGGCATATGGAATTTTTTCGGAGATGTACCCTACATATGAAAATACAAGTACAGCGCTTTCCTGTGGAAAATCGAGAGAATACTTACCATCAATATCAGTGGTTGTACCAATGGTAGAGCCTTCAATAATCACGTTTACACCAGGCAGTCCTTCTCCGGTTTGGGAATCGGTTACCGTTCCGGTAATTTTCTTCTGTTGTACAGCTTTACTCGTTATTACAACCAGATTATTGTCAAATACTTTAAAAGTTAAATCGGAGCTAACGAACAAACGTTCCAGAACGTTTTCGATAGATTCGTCGTTAGCACGGATGGTAACTTCGCGGTTAACATTTACCAGTTCGTTCCTGTAAAGGAATTTGAAGTCACTCTTTTGTTCAATTTCAGTAAAAACATCTTTTACTGTGACGTTTTTCAGGTCGACCGAAATTTTCGACTGTGAAAACACTGTGGCCGAAACACTGATAAAGGATGCAAAGAAAAGGAAGGTGGTTATTTTCATGATAAGTAGTAGTTTATGAATACCATTCCTACCCTGAAAAAAAGGGTAAAGTAATTTTTTTTTCATATTTTTGAAAAGTTTGAAATTATACAATGGCAGTGTCTCAATTTTGCGGATTGAGCATTGCAGTAGTTAAATTTTTAATACCGGATTGTGTTTGCGGCACTTTCCGGTTTTTGTTTTTTTAGTTTCAGGTCATAGGCATAATTAATTATAAGTTAATAAATAGCTGTATTAGTAATTATTGTACTTTCTGAATTGGCTTCAGGCTTAAATAAATATTATTTTCGTTGATAATATAGTGAAAGGGAGATGCAAACTGAAGAGCAGCAAATAGTTGCTCCACCGAAACCTCAGGAAATTTCCCCGTAAAGCGGAACGATTTTAATTCCTCATCCATAAACCGGCATTTCATATTAAACTGACGCTCAAGCTTTACTGCAAGACTTTCGAAAGGTTCGTTATCAAATACCAGTTTATTTTCTTTCCACGATGTAAATAATTCGGTATTAACTTTTTCGTCAAACAACAGCGAATCTTTTCTCACCAGTATATCCATGCTCTTAACTGTTGGCTTGTCTTCGGCCATAACAACCGACGTTTTGGAGCTAACATCAATAAAGGAACTTGCCTTATAGAAAGTAGCCTGCTGGTTAGGCTTCAGATAAACTACCGAGGAATTTTTAGCATTGCCAGCCACTTTAATATCGTGCTTTTCAATAGCTACAGCCCCTTCCACGAGGGTTGTCTGGATAATATCTTCCGAAGAATACGATTTTACGTTAAATGCGGTTCCCACCGCCCTGATATTAACTTTTGAAGTGTGCACTATAAAAGGTTTTTCTTTGTTTTTAGCAATCTCAAAGTATCCTTCTCCCTCCAGATAAACATCTCTTGTATTTTCAGAAAACGATTCGGGATAAGTGAGTTTACTTTCGGCATTTAACCACACTTTGGAACCATCGGCAAGTTCAACATAAGCTTTGGAACCTTTGGGGGTAACAATTTTGCAGGTTACGACATTTTTAGTAACAGGTTTAAGATAATAACCTGCGAAAAATGCTATGCCCGATGCAAAAATCAGCATAGCTGCAATTCGTGATATTCTGCTTAAAAGTGAAACGGATTTCTTCTGCCCAAAACCTTCAATATGGTCGTTAAATTTCTGGAAAGCTCTTTCGGAGTTAAATTCGTGCCTGCGCCCAATTATTTCCATTGCATTCCACAACATCTCGTACCTGGCAAACTCTTTCGGATTATCTTCCGATTCGTTAAACCAATGCAGCAATTGCTGAATTTCTTCCGAGGTAGCATCTCCACTTATAACACGGGAAATAATATCGTTTATTTCGTAATTCATTTTATCAGATTGTATTATTATGACAATTCCGGAACAAAGTACAGTAAAAGGAATGTGTATTTTTTTTCGAAAAATTTGAATTTTTAATTCAAAATAGTGGTAAGTACAAGTAAATGAATAATTAGCGGAAGATAAGAATCCAGTGACTTGCGTAATTTTTCAAGAGCAATGGATATTTGTTTTTGAACAGTGTTCAGGGTAACCTTCTTTTTTTGGGCTATTTCCTGGTTTTTTAGTCCGGCAAACCGGCTTAACTTAAATATATCCCTGCATTGCTCGGGCAACAAATCAATGGCTTCGAGTATTCTGGATTCGAGTTCTTTAGCCAGTACAACAGAAAGACCACTTTCCTGGGTCACAGTGAAATACTCTTCGGCATTTTTCAGCTTCTGTGCATACGCTTCGCTGTATTTGTTTTTTATCTGCTCCTTTTTAAGGTAATTCAAAGCATTGTTCTGAACCGATTTGTAAAGATAGCCGGTAACTGTTTCCGTTACTTCCAGATTTTCCCAAGATTCCCAGAGCTTTACAAATGTTTCGTGAACTATTTCTTCGGCTGAGGCTTTGTCCCTCGTAAATCGCATGGCATACAGGCACAACGGACCGT
Source organism: Bacteroidota bacterium (assembly GCA_021779665.1). Lineage (GTDB taxonomy): Bacteria > Bacteroidota > Bacteroidia > Bacteroidales > JAAUTT01 > JAAUTT01. The sequence continues at coordinate 12,919 of JAJYAG010000053.1, forward strand.
AATATTCAGAAAACAACATTCCGAATGTTTTCGGATCAGCTTTCGAAAGATTAGAAGTCAGGTCCTTTGGATGCATCCAGTTAATTTTTTAGGTGCAAAGTAATAATTTTATAAAGTGTTATTTCTACAAATATCTCTAAATTTAAGAAAAAAACGGGTAATTATGTCTATTTCTGAGGAATATAAAAGACAGGCTTCTTTCCGAAACTGGGAGAGTTATCTCAATATCCTGCCATTGAAGCATAATAATTTGATCCTCGATTTAGGATGTGGCATAGGAACAGTTACAAAACTTCTGTCTGAAAAAGCTAACAATGTTATTGGTATTGATAACAACGCTGAATTGCTCGAAGTAGCTTACCAAATAAACTTAAACGATAAAATTAATTACCTGCAAGGTAACCTGAACGATCTTGATTCAGCCGAACTTCCGTTAGCTGACGGAATCTGGTGTAGTTTTGCAGTGGCATACTTCCCTGATTTTGGTCCGGTACTTCAAACATGGAAGAAATTGTTGAAGCCCGGAGGTTGGCTGGCTTTGGTAGAAATGAGCGGCTTATACAATCATGAACCGCTAAGTGATGCCACAGTTAAAATATTCAGGGACTATTATTTGCAGCAACGAATGAAAAATATGTATGACTTCGAAATGGGAACAAGGTTAAGAGGGTTTCTGGAAGCTGCAGAATTTATAATAACCCACGAAGAAGACAAACCCGATCCCGAACTTTCTTTTTCAGGCCCGGCTGCACCTCACATAATTGAAGCCTGGGAAAATCGCTTCGAGCGAATGTATAAATTCAGGGAACATGTTGGAGAAAGTACATTTCAGCTAATCAAAAGGGAGTTTATAAACTCTTTGCAAGATAAAAACCATGTTAGCAAAACCATAGTTAAATATATAGTTGCCCAAAAAGACTGAAAATTAATTTTTACCGAAGGGCACGGTAATGCTTAGCCAAGGCATAACTACCAATGTATTCATATCAGGAAATACAGGAATAATTCCTCCATAATCAATGGCGAGGTGACGGCTGGCAAAACGGCCTCCCAGCCAAAGTAAGGTTCCCATCTGACCATCGCCAAAGAAAAAATAATTTTCAGTAAGAAAATAATGTCTTTTACCGGTTCGAATGGTGCCTCCTAAAGAAATAACAGGCGTGTTTGCCCACTGGTCACCGGCAAAAGCAAAACCAGCGCCGGCAGTAAAGTTTTTATCGCGGGTACCATGAGTGGTTACTCCATAAATCATCCCCACAATAGGCCTGCTTCCGCTACTTCTACCCACATAAGTGCCCATAATTGCTCCTGCTCCAATATTCCACCTATCCTTTACCATCGGAAACGACAATTTAGGCGTTATCCAAACAGGAGCACCTCTGACTCCAAACAAAAACACAGGAATTGTTCCCAACCCCATACTGAAATTATCCGTGAATCCATAGCTAACCTGATTAAAGAGTACCCAGGTATTCTGGTAATAACCTTCCCCGGCTTTTAATCCATAACCATTTGGCAGATAAAAGTAGCGGCTTGCATGAGGATTTTCAGGCCAGACCTCACCTTCAATAACATTGCTGGTCTCTACCGATTTCATTTTCTTGATTTTTGCTTTTGCAATTTCAACCGTTCCGAAATTTTCTGTCCTAAGCACTATTTTAGCATCAGTACTGGAAATCACTCTCCCTACAAATACATTTCCATCAAGCGTTTCAACCTGATACAGCATGGTACTGTCATTCTTATTTTGGGCATTCAGAGAAACGCAGAGCAGAAGCATCAGAATTAAAAGAAGGTAATTGTTTGGTCTCATCTTATGCGTAGTTATAGTTCAACACCAACGGAAATCTTATATAAAGATAACCAAAACAAGCTATTCAAGTCAAAATACTTTTGACAATCAAAACTTATTGAATGACAAAACCGGCCGCAGAAGATTAAACTTTCACGACCGGTTTCGGCATTATAAGAATAATTTACTTAGAAAGCATGGCTCTTTTGGCAATGTTCACTTTTTTAGGATAGCCAAACTGAATCATTTCCTGGCTTTGGATATTTCCTGATTTATTGGAAGAAATGTTAAACTCCATCACCACATCTCCTCCCCGGGGACCATCGCCTCCGATATAGGCATGCGAAGCAGCCACTTTACCGTAATATGGGTTTTTGCCGGTAACAGGAGTAATCAGGGCTCCGTTATAGCGCACCGTAACAACATAGTTTGTGACGTCGGCTATTTCACAGCCTGAGAAAAGCGATATCTTCACTTTGTATTTACCGCTTTCGATTTTAGCTGTGCCGCTATAAGTTACATTCTCGTTATTGATATTGTCGATGTAACAGATTGGATTTGAATCCACATCGAGAAATCCGCCATTAGGTGATTGATCATCATCCCAGTTAACATCAAAGCCATTAGGTTCGATCAGGTGAAGGTCCAGATCGTTAGATTTGTCCCAGCTGCAGCTAACCTGCAATTTGCCTGTTCCGGCTTCGACCTGAGAAACCGATATAATTTCGGGTTCACTTATTAAACCATTGCTGTTCACGATAGCTATAATGATGTTAAAATCTTTTACAACAAACTTCTGACTAAACAGTAAATAAATGAGATAGGTCTGTGTTGCGGCTTTTTTAGTCCCAGGATTAAACTTATAATAACCTTTCTGGCCTTCAACACCAATAAGTATTTCCTTTACAGCAGCATCGGTACTGATGGTAACAGGATTACTCCCTCCTGCCAAAACCGAATTGTTACCATAAACAGAACCTATCTGAGGCGCATTACTCCCGGATGCGGCCGGAAAACTCTCCTGTACAAGGGTTGCATTTTCAATAGTAAAATAACTGGTTTGAAGAACACTTCCTTTATCTTCTTTATCCTTCTTGCACGACATCACAACAAGAATTAAAACAGCAAAAACAATAGCGATTTTTTTCATAGATTTCAAATTAGTTTAACGTTGGTTTAAAATTATTACTGGATGCAAAAGTATCCGTGAGATAAAACTTCCCTATCCCCCTTTTCAGGGAATTTTGGTTTTATAACAAAAAAGTAATGCCAGACCGGAAAGCAGTACTTTCCGAATCTGGCACATTTGATTTGTATATGAAGTTTAAGTTCTCAGCCACCAGGCCTTCCTCCACCAGAAGCAGAACCCAGTGAGGTAACCGAACCGGAGATTGTAAAATTACCATAAAGTGTTCCTCCGGTATAGCCGCCGCCGGTGTACAATCCATTTTGCAATGTCCCCGTTGAGCTGCCTCCTGTATAGATATAATAAGTGCTGCCGCTTTTTAATGCAGCTGAGGAAAATACCATGGAATAATAGGAGCGCACGGGTTTAAAGGTCAGTATGTCGTTTCCGGCAGCATCCTGAACATGAAATATAGTATTTGCAGCAAGACCTGAAGTCATTATCACCCGTACCGAATACTGAGAGGAGCTAGTGCTGGGAGCCTGTGTCATATTGGAATTAGTTCCCGAAATTGCCAAAAGGCCGCCGGTTACGTTGCAGGTTCCGTTGTAGTCCATACCAACTTCTGGCGACGACTGTGGTCCGTGAGCCACGACGGTGCCACCCGAAATTGCAATACTTCCGTTACTGTCCAGGGCATCGCCACCCGAGGCATTCACGTAAACATTACCTCCTGCGATGGAAAGCAGACTACCATCGTTCGATTCTCCTCCGTTTCCTTTGGTTGCGTTAAAACAGTCGTCGGAAGATACAATACTTACACTTCCGTCGTTCACTTTTATGCTGGGACTTTCAATACCTTCGTACGATTTTGTAATAGATACCATTCCTTTGTTTATGGTAACAGAACTTTCGGCTTTAAACCCATCGTCGCCCGAGGCTGCAATAACTTCCCCGCCGTTGACAACAAGTTCTCCATTGGTATGAACAGCATCGTCGGCTGAGCTGATGGTGAAAGTGCCCCCGTTGATGGTAAGCTTGACTTCAGCCTTTACTCCTTTTGCCGACAAGGTCGAAGCTACTGTTTTAGTGCTTCCGCCACCTGAGGTAAGTGTGTACTTTCCTGAATTTGCAGTAAAGTTTGTCTGCGCCGAAATAGCATCGCCGCCGGATGTTATATCCATGGTATCGGTAGATAATACTATATAGCCCAGCGCAGAATTTTCAGTATTGTCCGACTTAAATCCATCGCCACCGGATTTGATGGTAAAACTCGCTCCTTTGGCATACAGATAGTCCTTGCCGCAAATCCCGTCATCCACCGCAGTGATGTTAATTTTTGAATCGCGCACAATCAACCCGTCTTTGCTCTGAATTCCATCCTTGTAGTTTCCTTTCACAATCAAAGTTCCTGAGCCACAAATTGTAAGGTTCGATTTACTGTAGATACAAGCATTGGGGTCGGTTGTGGCGGTACTTGCATAAGTGGTGGCATCGCTAAAGGTGTTTTGTGTTCCTGCCTGAAGATTAACTACCACTTTTTTAGCTTTGGAGATCAAAAACGGAGTTGTTGTTGAATTAGATATCTGAGCGCCTGCAAGAATTATACGCAATACTCCGGTGTCGTCAGTTTTTACAACCAGCTGCCCGTTGGTAAGAGATCCTGTAACACTGTATGTTGCAGCTTTGGTAATGGTAAAAACACTTCCCGAAACTGTCACTCCATCATTATTCACACTTACAGAAGTGCCATTGAGCACTATTGGAATTACATCGGCCGCATTCCAGACGTAATCAGTCGAATCTTCGTGCAACCCGGCGGTATTGTCCTGATCGGTATCAGAATCAGTATTTGTCTTTGTTTCCGGATCATCCTGAATATAGTCCTTTTCGCATGACCACACCAGCGACAGAAACAGGAAAGCCATGAAGCACAACAATTTATTTCTGCTCATAATAAATCTTATTTGAATGAAATATAATACCCAACGCCCAGAACACTTCTGTTTACAGGATTGTCAACATCGATTTCCTGATCAAAAAGTCCGTAAATTTCGATGCGTTGAGACTTACTGAATTTGTAATTCAAAGAGAGGATATATCGAACCTGATCAAATTTATTCCCATCAGGATTATTAAGCTGGTAAAACGATTCAACTGAGAAAGCAGGAGTAACCGGAAAATTAGGGATGTTATATTTCAATTTTAAACGGTTGCGCCAGGCATATTCGGGGTTTACTTTGTAGTTGTCAATTAAGCCTGTTTCGGTAACACGGCCTCTTTCGTCTTTAATGGTCCGTTGAAACCGTTCCCGAAGGCTTACTGAAAATCTTCCGAACTTTTGTTCACCCTGAATAAAAAGATTGTATCGTTGGCGGGGTTGGTAGTCGTTAAATTCCGAATCGTAAAAATTATAGTAATTGTAACTTAGCCCAATGGTAACAGGCTTGAAAATATTATAGCTCACATCCAGTCCTATCCCATAACGGGTAACCTGACTCAGGAAATCGCTGTTACGTATTTCTCCCGAAAGGGACACGTCCAACTTGCCAAATTGTTTTGTAAGGCCTATTTCGGACCAGATTCCGTGTTCGGTGGATTGAGCCGCAGCTTTGGTGAATGCAACAATCAAAACAATGATGATAATGAAAAGCGTTTTTATCATAATTTCTTTAAAAAAGTGCCTGGAGCCCAACCTCCAGGCACAAGTGAAAAACACTAACAACTTAACCAGAAACCAATTTTAATGTCTTCCTTTATGCATGTGTTTGTGAAACTTTCCGCCTTCACCAAATCTGCCTTTTGCAAGATCAATTACTTCAGTAGTATCGTTTGCAGTAACTGTCGCAGAACTGTCGCAGGTACCATCGCCATAGTCAATTACAGTGACATTACCATCTCTGCTGAGTTCTTCTTTACCGCTTTTGATAAAACCGCAACTCTTGTCGTACAGAAGAGCTGATGTAATGGTTCTGCCGAATTTCAAAGTATTATTAACCGTCAAGGTTCCTGAACCGGTTTTGTAATAAACATCGTCGGCTTTATCGGTAGTTTCAAACCCGCTTACCCATTCAATAGATTCGTTGTTTTTCTGAACAATAATATCGCCATCGGGTTGGGTCATGATTTGTTCCCACGAAGTTTCTACCACCCAATTCCCATTGGCATTTTTGCCAAGGTTCTTGCGTGTTGCAGTCAGGTCGACCTTTGTGCTGTCCACATAGAAATTATCGTATTTTACAGTCTGAACAGCGCCGGCATTGATAACCGTATCGGACATTTCGATGACAATTTTACCCGATTTAACATGGTTCTTACCTTCGGTGCAGGCAGTTCCATAATCAACAGTAATTGTTTTCGGAAAAGTACTGCTGCTTACTGTAACTGTTGCGCAGCTGTTAATATGTGGAATTCCAAACCGTACAGGTTCCATATGCCCAAAACCTTTGCCGTAACCAAGCTTAGGATTAAAACCGTCGAATGAAAAAGCCTTTGTTGTTCCGTCGAACTTCTCAACAGCGAGACTCTGCACGTCGGCCACGCTCGTTTCGTAAACCTGGTTCCCAATAACCTCAGAAACAACCCCGGTTAAATCGGCCGACAAGTCTCCGTTATTCTCGTTCTGGAACTTTTGGCACGAAAAAACCACCATTGCTGTAATAGCTACAGATCCAATTAACCTTTTTTTCATAGTTTCTAAATTTGATTAAACCAATTTTCGTTTTTATGCTACTAATACAGGCATACATTTTTTCACCCTAACAGGAAATAAAAGTTATTTTTAACTCAATCGAAAAAACCAAAAAAAACTGTTAATAAGAACCACAAAGGTTAATACAAGAGAACCACAGAAAAATTATGTTGATAAAGTCAGATTGAATTATAGAAGGGTAATATGCTTTGGATATTTTTAGAAAGGCATGGTTGACCTTAAAATAAGTCTAAAAGCTGAAATGCAGAAACAGATTTAACGACCGAGCTTTGGAGCGTATGAGGTTCGTTTGTGAAAAGGACATATTTTCGAAATTGAAGTCACGAGAGTTAATATCATAATAGTTCCGGGTATTCAGAACATTTATAACAGAGGCTCCAAGTTTAAACTGAGACTTGCCTAAATGAAATGCATAATTGGCTGATAAGTCAGTTCTGAAATAATTCGGCACACGGGCATAATACCTGAAGAAACCATCTAAATAAGGATCTTTCTCCATTTTGTAATAGGGTCGCCCGGTCGAAAAAAGAAAAATAGAGCCAAAATTCCATTTCCCAAAAGAAACCATGTTGTTAACACTTAACTGGTGCAACTGATCGGTTGAAGAAGGGAAAGCATATCCGAAGTTAATCTCATCAAACCTTTCAAGGCTCCGGCTTATGGAATATGAAACCCATCCGGTATAACTCTTTCGTTTATATTGAAGCATAAAATCAATTCCATAGGCCTCTCCATCGCCATCGAGAAAATAACTGGCGCGGTTTTCGGTTCCCGGCGCCGGGGAAAATTTATCCCGATCAGTATTTCTTCGAAAATGAGAAATATAAAAATACTCCTGAATGCCACTTATACTTTTGTAATAAGCCTCAGTATCAAAAATGAAATCGCCTCTTTGAAAATTAGCTCCAATTACATAATGATCGGAGTTGATTACCGGATGCCTGATTCCATCGGCCAAAACCCAGAAATTCTTAATATAACCTGTTTCCTGCGCGGCACCAACCTGACTGATATATTGGCAATAATGCCCATAAGCCATTCTCAGGGACGTTCTTGAATCCAGATCTGCACCCAGAGCCAACCGGGGTTCAACATAAATTCGTTTTGTGCCATTGTAGTAATTCACCCTTAACCCGGGTTTAACGGTGAAAACATTATTCAGCTTAATCCTGTCGAGAAAATACAGGGAGCTTACCCAGTTTTTCTGGTCAATGTTATCATAAACAAGTGTATCGCCTGAATCTTTGTAATAGAAGGTATGATTGCGACGCGACAATGCTCCGAAATATAGCTGATGCCGGTCATTTAGGGTATATGAGTTTTTAAGAGATATTGCCAGGTCGTTCAGGGTATTCTCATCGTTCATTGGGAAATTATTGATCTTCTGAGGCAAAGGATCAGTAGGTTGCTCTTTCGATGAAACAGTTGATTCTATTAATGTTCGGTTTGAGTATAAATTCGAATAACCTGAAGCACCCACCTGCAAACTGGTAAATAATGAGTTATTCCATTGTCTTGTCCAGTTTCCGCTTAAACCAAAATTACTCCAGGTGCTTTTATCAACATTGTCAATTAATAATCCTTTGTAGGAATTTGAGTAGGAATTATCAATGAAGTCCTTCCCACCATAATAGCTTACTGATAAGCTTTCGCGTGAATTGGGACGAAAAGTCAGTTTGCTGTTATAGTCGTAAAACTTAAATGATGGCGTACTTACAACGGTTGTATTTGGCATAGGACCCTGGAAACCATCAATTCCGCCACTCCGGACAACATCCTTTGCGAATTCGGTTGAATAAATATCCGAATAGGTTCTCCTGAAAGCCGCAACCAGCGATATCTTTTTGCCAACGGGAACTTCGGCGGTAATATTTCCACTCAACAGATTAATATCGCCATAAATTTTAGGTCGTTGATAGTTTCCCGATTTAGCCGTTATATCCACAATTCCCGATACCCGCTCTCCGTAACGGGAGTCGAAGCCGCCCTTAAACACCTGAACATCTTTGATAACATTGGGATTCAGCGACGAAATCATTCCATAATAGTGGCTCAGGTTATAAAGCGTTTGTCCGTCGAATAAAATAAGGTTCTGATCACTGGAGCCTCCATGTATACTAAGCTCCGAAGAATTTTCGGAGTAACTTATGCCGGGAAGCAGCTGCAACGTCCTGAAAATATCGGTTTCAACCTGGATAGGCAAATCAATAAGCTTGGAAACATTGATGGTGGTTGCAAAATCGACATCGTTCCTGAAATCGATCATTTCCAGACGCGGACTGTTAACAACAACAGTATCTATAAGCTGTACCTTTCTTTTAAGCTGAAAGCTAAGACTCTGGTCGGGATTACTCCAGTGGATAAGCGTATCGACAGGATTATACCCAATAAAATTTACTACAATACGAAAAGGGTTCGCCTGTATATTTTTGAAGCTGAAAGAGCCCGACGATGATGCATAAGTATTCATATTCAGCTCGGGAAGCACAACTGCAGCGTAAGGCAATTGCTCACCCGATTCGCGATCAGTAATAGCCCCCAAAATCCTGCACGAAACCGTGTCGGCAGAGCCAACAACTCGTTTATCAATTAATAGAAACCGGTTGTGCTTGTAAACGTAATCAAACGACAAACCCGAGAGTAAATTTTGCATAAACTCCTCGGGTGTATTTCCTGTTACCTGCCTGTTTATATGTACCGTGGATGCTTTTTGAGCGTCGAAAGCAACTTTTATCTTAAGTTGCTCCGATGCTTTAGTAAGTGCATTTGCCAGTGTTTCTCCTTTATAATCTATTTTATAGGTTTGTGCGGACAAATTCCCAAATACAACTAAAGCCAACAAGCAAAACAGTATTTTAATCCGACTTATTCCGAACCTGTATTTTACTATTGGTTCCAATCTCATAATCCAGCCCCATTGGTATACAAACAACATCTAAAACGTTCACGAGATCTCTGTTCGAAAAATCCCCTGTATAGAATTTATTCTCGATTTCAGGAAGTGTAAAAGTAACATTAAATTGTCTCTCGATCTCCTTAAAAACATCAATTAACGGAGCCGATTCGAAATAAAACTGTCCAATCCGCCAGTTCGAAACGGTCGTAATATTCTTATCAGTAAACTCCTGTAGCCGGTTGTTTTTTGAAACCGCACTTTCGCCGGGTGTAAGAATAACAGCATCGCCGGCATTCTTTACCTGCACCTTACCGGTTACACAGCTCACCTTAAACGATTTTTCACGTGCATGGATGTTAAATGAAGTGCCCAGCACCCTGATATCAGCAAACCTTGTCCTCACCACAAAGCCGCTTCCCTTCTTCACTCTGAAAAAAGCCTCTCCTTCGAGTTTCAGAAATCTGTTTTTATTGAAGCTGCTTTTCCTGAAGGATATTTTGCTTTCCGCATTGATGCTTACCATTGATCCGTCGGGTAAACGGTATTCGGTCTGCTGTCCTTTAGGAGCCACAACATTGGTGGTGCCAAAGTATGAAAAAGTCGACCAGACTCCCAGTAAAACCAGGATGGATGCAGCTGCTGAGTATATCCAGCGCATTTTGGTGCGGGGGTTTAACGCTACTGTTTTCGGAGTGGAAGAATTTTCAATCCGTAACTTCAGCCTCCTTAGAGCTTCTTCTTTCGAAATTGTGGCGGGCACGTCCAGTTCCGAGGCCCGGGAAATTATTTTCCTTTCCAGTTCCGAATTGCCATTCGCCACTTCTTTATTGTTTAATTCGTCGAACATGATTTATTTCTTTAAATGTTCATGTTTAATTCTTTCTTTAAAAAGGCTAAAGCCTTCTCCATTCGTTTCTCCACGGCTTTTACCGTAATCCCCAGATTATCGGCAATTTCCCTGTATGTAAGTTTATCTATCCGGTTCATTAAAAAAACCGTCCGTCGTTTATCGTCCAATTCACCTATTGCTCTGCGGAGCTTTGTGTCGAATTCTTTCATCTCCAGCAGATACTCGGGCGATTCTTCCATTCTGTCCGTACGCAATGTACTCCTGAAATTAAATGCTACCTTCTGATGCTCTACCTTATTTAAGAAAAGGTTATTTGCGGTAGTATAAAGCAGCTGCTTTACCGTTTCGAACCGAACATCTGCCCGCTTCTCCCATATTTTTAAAAATGCATCCTGAGCTGTATCCTCAGCCAATTCAATATTTCCCGACTTATAATAAATATAATTCCGGATGGGCTCGTACCAACTGTTGAATACATTGTCAAACTCTGCCTGACTTATGCCTGCCATTATAAAGCTTGTTATAACTTAAATTCGAATTAAATACAGGTGACCTGAATTTTACCCTACACTTTATTTAAGAAAATTTAAGAAAAAGAAGGTAGAAACCGAAATCGTTGTGAAAATTAAAAATCATTTGAATTAAACTAAAAAGAATTTACTTTTAGAGCTGACATTTAACTGCTAATCTGTGAACAACTCAGTTATGAAAAGGAGCCTTATTCTGTTTGCTTTCCTGTTTCTTTCAGGAATTATTTTTGCACAAAAACGTAAAGAAATCATTTTTCCCGATATTCAGGGTTATAAAATTTTAAAATGCGATTTCCACATCCACACCGTTTTTTCCGACGGGAATGTATGGCCGACCATCCGTGTTGAAGAAGCCTGGCGCGAAGGGCTTGATGCCATTGCCATTACTGATCATATTGAATACCTGCCCCATAAAAAAGATATTATTGCCGACCATAACCGTTCCTTCGAAATTGCTTTACCTGCTGGGGAAAACAGGGATATCCTCGTAATTCACGGAAGCGAAATCACCCGCTCCATGCCTCCGGGTCACAGCAATGCCTTGTTTCTGAAGAATTCGAATTTACTCGACACAGCAAAATATATCGATGCTTTTAAAGCCGCAAAAGCCCAGAATGCATTTATTTTCTGGAACCATCCGGCATGGAGCCGCCAGCAGCCGGATACAACCCTGTGGTGGAAGGAACATACCGAACTTTACGAAGCAGGACTCATGCAGGGAATTGAAGTTGTCAACGAGCACGAATATTCGCCTGAAGCGCACAAATGGGCCATCGAAAAAAAACTTACCATGCTGGGGAATTCCGACATACACAACCCCATTCAGATGGATTACGACTTTTCAATGGGCGAGCACCGACCCATGACCCTGGTGCTTGCTAAGGAAAAAACCATTGAAGGAATAAGAGAAGCCTTATTAAACCGCCGAACCATTGTTTATCACAACCATTTACTCATTGGCGATAATGCTTATTTAAAGGAGCTGTTTGAAAAATCGGTAAAAATTGAAAAGGTTTCGAGAAACAATAAAAGCATACGTGTAACCATATACAACTCCAGCAGCGTTCCATTTGAAATCAGGAAAGTAAAAGGCAACGACCCCAATCTTGAGTTTTTCAGAGAACTGAAAATAGAAGCAGGTGGATATACCTCCTTTACAGTTTATGAGAAAGAACCTACTAAAAATACAAGTTTTAACCTGCAGTTGGAAGTTCAAAATCTGCTGGTAGCGCCAGGAAAAGGGATGCCTTATAAATTGGCTATTCAGGTGAAGTAGGATTTCGACAGAAGTTATGAAAAGAAAGTCCGCTTTAATACTTGCAATATCAATCGTTCTAACAGCAGGATTTATAATATTCCTTTCGCGGAAAAATACAGGAGAAGAAATTTCAATAAAAACAATCTACATGATGTATGCCTGCGGCGAGTGCTATCCTCAATATAAGGTGAAAGAGGTTGATCCTGTAAAGGGTTATGAGTTCTTACTCGACCAGGATATTAGCATTATCTACCCTTCGAAAGAACAAGAAGATAGCATACAGAAACTAACGCAGAAGTGCATCATTTGCTATGAGTTCTATTTTAGAGGAAGTGTCAGGTTCTCAAAAAAGAAAGGTTATATTTTTAAGGCAACTTCAGCAAAGGTAAAACTTTGGGATGATAAATGCTGCGATTAGATCCTGCGGTTTGCGATGTATTACCAATGTTCAAGGAAGTTTAAGCATAATTAGTAATAGAAAAAATATACAAGACTATAACATCATTAGAAAATTAATTATGAAACTTAAAAATGGTGTAATTGTAATAGTTTTGGTTTTTACTACGATTACAAAGATGTACGGGCAAAATTTTAGTGTGGTTAAAATACCCGTTGACCGTATGAAAAGTTTGAACTTTTATGAGGAAAATAAATGCAATCATTTCTATAAGATTGTATTTAATGGTGATACTTCCGATGGTGCTATTTCCAGTTATAACCGGATCATGGAGAAAATTAAAAATTCAAATATTGATAAAATAGCGTTGATAAAGGAACTAATGAAATTCAAAGGGGATAAACGCCTATGTTGTATTCCAATAAAACATTACAATTTGGATGTATCTCAAGGGCTTGAAAAAGATATTAGTTACTACTCCATACAAATTGAAGCCCTTTTTATAATTAATCAGTTATATTTTCCAAAGCCTTTCAATTACTCGCCTTTCCCTGTTTTGTATAATTCATATTTCAAGAAAATAATAGCAGTTAAAGGTTGGGGAATACATAAAGTATTTGCTCGTTATGAGCAATGGTTACTAGAGATAGAGAAAACAGGAATTGAAGAGGCAATATCAAAACATAAAGATCCCTTGGATAAAAGTAATATAAGCTGGTATTCTGGTGTTTACCCATGGAATTTAAATTAGAAACATCCCCTAAGGCCGTCATTCCGATAACATTTTAATCGCTGCTGTTGTGCGAAGGATTTCCTTCGCACAGTTATTTTGGTAGCATTTGCTACCACAGGATAAACATAGATAACTCAAAATGGCACTCGTTTGTAACTAGAGCCTTTATTGATAGTAGCTTTCGAACAACAATTGCAGAACAAGAAACATTTAAGCATTTTTAAAAATGAAGCTTCATTTTCCCCGAAACGAAGCTTCTTCTTAACTGAAACGAAGCTTCGTTTTTAGGACAAGGCGGTCAGCCCCAGCTGGCGCGTATTTGTAATCTGTGCCATATATGACAGGCGTTTGCAACGATATTCCGAGGTAATTGTTGATTGCACGCTTTACAAACGCGCGCAAACAGGGCTATTTTTTTACCCAAAAAACAACTGTGGGTAAAACTATAAATCCCAGCAAAAATATGATTAAACAAAGTCGGATACGTTTCTCAAGTGATTCTAATTTCATTTTCTTATCAGCTGAAAAACCATTCTTATTTCCTTTGAATAAAATAGGAAGAATTGTTTCAAACCGATCAGAGTAGTATTTAAAAGAAAAACCTTTGAAGCTTAGGAAACCTATATCCTGAGGGTAATTATTGAAAATCTTCAGATATAAAAAGTGATAGTATACTTTGAAAAAGTAAGCTATAAATCCCGCAAAAACAAAGGGAAATAATATTTTTTCTATCAATGTCATAGAGGATATAAACTAAATCTTAAAGGTATAAAAAACAAAAAGCCGGATTGCTCCGGCTTTTATATATCTAAAATCTTTTAGAAAACTATTCAATCTTGAACTTACCAATATCGTTTGGTGAAGAAAATTTGATATACTGAGCGTGCGCAGCAACCTGGGCAGCTCCGTATTTCATGTATACTTCAAATGTTTTCCAGTAGTTATGATCGCGGTTGCAGTCGAGCAGCAACAGGTAGCTCATAATGATATGACCAGCCATTTCAACCATTCTGCGTGCATGGAAATCGATGAATTCGTTATTGTTGAATTCAGTTACTTTCTTCACGGCAGCTTCGTACTGTTCGGTTAAACCAACCAATACACGGCGGTAACCTTCCAGTTCAGGTTTCAAAGCCTCAGCTTCGTATTCTTTGATGCGGGCAAGGTATCCGCCGGTGGTTACGCCACGGATGGCAGCAACTACCTGTAACTGTGTGGTTCCTTCGTAAATGGAAGTAATACGTGCATCGCGGTAGATACGTTCAACAGGATAATCTTTCATGAAACCCGATCCGCCATGTACCTGAACTGCATCGTAAGCGTTCTGGTTAGCAAATTCCGAAGTCATACCCTTGGAAATCGGAGTGAAAATATCAGCAAGCTTCTGATATCTCTTCATCTCTTCTTTTTCTTCCTTGGTGAGGTCGCGTTCTTCGGAGATATGCATCAGGGTCTTGTAGATATCCACAAAACGTGCTGTCTCATAAAGAATGGTGCGACTTGCATCCAGTTTAGCCTTCATGAGCGAAATCATCTCATAAACAGCTGGGAACTCGATGATGGCTTTTCCGAACTGTTTTCTTTCCTTGGCATATGCCAAAGCTTCGCGGTAAGCAGCTTCCGATACTCCTACGCTCTGAGCAGTGATACCCAAACGGGCACCGTTCATCAGGGCCATTACGTATTTGATTAATCCAAGCTTACGCGATCCACAAAGTTCGGCAGGAGCGTTCTTGAATACGAGTTCGCAGGTTGGAGAACCTTTGATACCCATTTTATTTTCGATACGGCGAACAGTTACGCCACCGTTTCTTTTATCATAAATAAACATCGACAAACCGCGGCCATCGGCAGTTCCTTCTTCGGAACGGGCAAGAACTAGTGCGATATCGCCATCGCCATTGGTGATGAAGCGTTTTACACCGTTCAGTAACCAAATGTTCTTCGATTCGTCAAAGGTTGCTTTGAGCATTACGGCCTGCAAGTCTGATCCTGCATCGGGTTCGGTTAAATCCATTGCCATAGTTTCGCCGGCGCAAACACGGGTCAGAAATCTTTCCTTCTGTTCTTCGGTGGCGAATTCGTTGATGGTTTCGGCGCAGTCCTGCAATCCCCAGATGTTCACAAAACCAGCATCAGCACGCGAAACGATATCAGCAGCCATGATATAGGGAACTATCGGAAAATTCAATCCATTGAAGCGGCGTGGGAGCGACATACCCATCAAACCAGCCTGACGCAAAGCTTCGATGTTTACTTCGGTTCCCTGGGCATATTTTACGCGACCGTCAACGAGTTCCGGACCATCGTGATCAACGCCTTCAGCATTGGGGGCAACTATTTCAGCGCTGATTTCGCCAACTATTTCGAGCACCTGATTGTAGCTGTCCATAGCATCTTCGAAATCAACCGGGGCATAGTCGAATTTATCTTTTTCCTCAAAATTTCTTTCTTTCAGTTCCACAATCCTCTTCATCAAAGGATGGTTCAGATGAAATTTTATCTCCGGGTTATCTGTATAGAAATTTGCCATAATTTTAGTGTATTGAGGAGTTACTTCGAATTTTGTTTGTAGTACTTGATCATCTTGGGAACAATCTCTTCAACGCTGCCATTGATTACATAATCGGCAATTTTGTTGATAGGAGCAGCAGGATCGTTGTTGATCGAAATGATCATGCTCGATTCCTGCATCCCGGCAATGTGCTGGATTTGTCCCGAAATACCACAAGCAATATATAATTTAGGACGAACGGTAATACCGGTTTGTCCAATCTGGCGGTCGTGATCCACATAACCTGCATCAACAGCTGCACGCGAAGCTCCAACTTCACCACCGATAACTGCAGCCAGTTCGAATAATTTGTCGAAGTTTTCCTTCGATCCCACTCCATAACCACCGGCAACGATAATCGAAGAATTCTTGATATTCACCTTCGATTTTTCCATGTGACGCTCGATGATGTTCACCACGAAATCGGTATCCGAAACATAGCTGTTCACATCCAGGTTCACAACCTCCCCTTTGTAACCCATGTCGAAGATTTCTTTCTTCATCACGCCTTCGCGAACGGTTGCCATTTGCGGACGGCAGTCGGGGTTGATAATGGTTGCAATAATATTACCGCCAAAGGCTGGACGGATCTGATATAAGAGGTTCTTATATTCGGTATTGGTTTTCTTTTCTTCGTGATCGCCAATTTCGAGACTTGTACAGTCGGCAGTTAAACCACTGTGCAGGGCTGAAGAAACGCGGGGACCTAAATCGCGGCCAATGGTTGTTGCTCCCATCAGGGCTATCTGAGGTTTCTGTTCCTGGAAAAGTTTTACTGTAATAGCTGTGTGAGGCAGTGTGGAATAGTGTTCCAGACGTGCATCATCGGCTACATAAACCGTATCAACGCCAAAAGGGAAAAGCTGTTGTGGAAGATTACCAACATTGCTGCCAATCACCAGCGCTTCGAGCTTGCATTTAAGCTGCGTAGCAAGTCCACGGCCTTTGGTAAGAAGTTCAAAGCTCACATCGGCAACCTTGCCTTCGTCAATTTCGCAATAAACTATTATATTGTTCATTATTCAAGATTTTCTTAGTGATGAATATTATCCGATAGTGTGATTTGAAAGAAGCTCCTTCATGAGTTCTTCAATATCGCGGTCGTTATTGGTAAGCTGTTTAGCTTCCTTGGCCTGGAAAACGATGTTTTCGATTTTCTTAACCTTGGTAGGAGAACCATTTAAGCCCAACTGTTCGCGATCGCTTTCTATATCGTTCACACTCCACTCCTTAATGTTAAGGTATGGACGCTCATTGATCATGGTAATATAATCTTCGCTCTTTTCCTGACGCTCGCTGATGGTAGTGGAATGTTTGTACTTCATCAGAAGTTTGGCATTACGCGGGCGGCATGCAGCAGCAGAACCATTCACGGTAATAAGAATAGGAAGTTTACCTTCAACTACTTCCACACCACGCTCTAAACGACGCTTTACGCGGATAGCAGACTTATTTACTGATAAGACTTCTTCAGCATAGGTAATCTGGGCAATATTCAGCTTCTCAGCAACCTGTGGTCCTACCTGAGCGGTATCACCATCAATAGCCTGACGTCCGCTGATGATCAGGTCGAAATCTTTTATTTTTTTGATAGCACAGGAAAGTGCGTAAGAAGTTGCCAAAGTATCGGCACCGGCAAAAGCGCGGTCGGTTAACAAAACACCTTCATCGGTTCCGCGGAATAAACCTTCGCGAAGAATTTCGGCTGCTCGCACAGGGCCCATAGTGAGCACGGTGATTGTAGTTCCGGGGATCTGATCTTTGATCCGCAACGCTTGTTCGAGTGCGTTTAAATCTTCGGGGTTAAAAATTGCAGGTAAAGCAGCACGGTTAACAGTACCATCGGCTTTCATAGCATCTTTTCCAACATTCCTGGTGTCAGGTACTTGTTTGGCTAAAACTATAATTTTCAGTCCATTCATCGTAGAAGTGGTTAATTTTAAGATTGGCAAATATATAACAAATCCAAAAATGCAAAAGAGAAATTTTCGGGAGTCAAGTAATTTAGTAACATTTTAAATAAAGATATTTTATCTTCCGGGTAATGGGTTGTTAATCATACAATCCTGAATTAAGTCTAATACCTTTTTTACTCTCTTCAGATTTTCATTTCCTTTTACAGGGGATAAATCCAAAAATTCCTTTCTGAAATTGTTAATTTGAGCCAGAGTAGGAATATGGCAACTACCATCAGAGTTCATAGCTAAAAAACCAACAACCGTTTTCCAGGCATTCCCATGCACCCTGACTGTTAAAGGCGGAACCCGTGAAGGATGAACATGTACAAAGGCTTCCTTATTTTCACTTTTCCTTAAGATCCATTTTGCACCATCATCAAGTGTTATTGTCCGATATCCGCTATTTGCCAACCATTCAATATATTCACTTTCACAATAGATCTTTAGTTTCGTTAATTCATGTACCAGTTTTTCCTTAATTTCTTCCGGAGAATATTGTCCTGTATAAAGGTCAACAAAGTTTGAATTGATGGATTGGATTGACTCCAAAAACGACGCTCTCTCATTTGTGATACTATCTTTCAATTTAGCGCATACAAACAAAAGATGATGCTTTACAGGGTTGAAATGTATCTGATTGGTCCGAATCATTAAGCGTCAATAATTCATCTAAGATAAAGTAAACTGTTAGAATGAAGGTGTTTAAGAACCTACAAAAATGATGAATGAAGATTATGCCACTCCGCGAAAAAATTAATACCAGTATTGGAAACAAAACCGTCAAAAATCAGTAAAATGTCGCATAGTGATAAATTTACAACAACATAACTGCGCTATGACCGACCTTTATCTTCCTGCCGATATAAGAGAACAAACGCCTCTTGTTCATTTTAAGACTACAGGTGATTTGAAAATTGAAGGGACATCTTATCCAGAAAACCCCATGAAGTTTTACGGGCAGGTAATTGATTGGGTAAAGGAAATGAAGAACCTGGACACAGATAATATAACCTTATCAGTACGCCTCGATTATTTCAATACAAGTACCAGTAAACTTGTGCTGTTTATCTTTAAGACAATTGAGAGCATGTATCTTAAGGATAAAAAAGATGTTAAGATTACCTGGTTTTATAACAGCGGTGATGAGGATATGCTCGAATCCGGAGATGATTATGCCAGCCTTCTGGATTGTCCGTTTGAATTGAAAGAAGTAAAGTAAGAGCAGGATTTGAACTAAAAGATTAGCAACAATTTAATCCAAATCAATATATAGTTATATAAAAAATAAAAACCCGGATTTTTCCGGGTTTTTATTTTTTATTTTATGCCTGTGCAATCGGTCCGCCAAAGGTGAGCGGCAAAGTGGGAGGTCCCTGATCTACCTTTACCGGCCCAAAAGCGGCCTCATACTTGGCAACATTATCCTTTAGAGCCATAAGAAGACGTTTTGCATGTTCCGGAGTAAGGATGATCCGGGATTTAACTTCTGCTTTAGGCAGACCTGGCATGATCCTTACAAAGTCAACAACAAATTCGGAGGATGAATGAGTAATGATAGCGAGGTTCGAATAAGTCCCCTGTCCTATCTCCTCTTTCAGCTCAATATTAATTTGCTGATTTGCTTCGTTCTCTTCCATACCGTTAAATAATTTCGTCTTCTTCAATTACAGCTTCAAGATCGGCCTTTTTCGACGATACTAATTTTTCGTAATCGTCCATTGAGCCAACAACGAGGCGTTGGTATTCACGAAGACCCGAACCTGCCGGAATAAGATGTCCAACAATAACGTTTTCTTTCAGGCCTTCGAGTGTATCAACTTTACCATGAATTGCAGCTTCGTTGAGAACCTTGGTTGTTTCCTGGAAGGAAGCAGCCGAGATAAAGCTCTGGGTTTGAAGTGCGGCCTTGGTAATACCTTGTAACACCTGGTTCGAAGTAGCCGGAACTGCATCGCGGGCTTCAACAACTTTGGCATCTCTGCGCTTCAGAAGTGAATTTTCGTCGCGTAATTTACGTGCAGTGATAATCTGGCCCGGACGAAGGTTGGAATCTCCTGGTTCAATTACAACTTTCTTTCCGAAGATAAAGTCGTTTTCGTCCATGAACTCCCATTTGTCCACCACTTGTTTTTCAAGGAACTTGGTGTCACCCGGGTCTATAATTTCAACCTTACGCATCATCTGACGAACGATTACTTCGTAATGTTTGTCGTTGATCTTCACACCCTGCATACGGTATACCTCCTGAACTTCGTTCACAATGTATTCCTGAACTGCTGTTGGGCCTTTGATGGCAAGAATATCGGAAGGAGTGATAGCGCCTTCTGAAAGTGGCGTACCAGCTTTCACATAGTCGTTCTCCTGGATAAGAATCTGTTTTGACAGCGGAACCATGTATTTCTTCACTTCACCTGATTTAGAGGTGATGGTGATTTCGCGGTTACCACGTTTAACCTTACCAAAGCTAACTTCACCGTCGATTTCAGATACCACAGCCGGATTGGATGGGTTACGGGCTTCGAATAACTCGGTAACACGGGGCAAACCACCGGTGATGTCACCGGTTTTACCAACGGCGCGAGGCATTTTCACCAGAATATCACCAGCCTGAACCACGTCATCTTCCGAAACCACAATGTGAGCACCTACCGGTAAGTTGTACGATTTGATAACATCGTCATTCTGCGATAAAATACGAACCATCGGGTTCTTGGTCTTATCTCTTGTTTCGATAATTACTTTTTCGCGGTACCCGGTTTGCTCATCTGATTCGTCACGGTAAGTAACACCTTCCTGTAAGGATTCGAATTCAACCTTACCTGTAATTTCGGAGATAATTACCGCATTATATGGATCCCATTCGCTGATAAGCTGACTCTTTTTCACCTCGTCACCATTCTTTACATACAGTTTCGAACCATAAGGAACGTTGTGGGTAAGAAGTGTGATGCCGGTATTCTTATCGATAATACGTAATTCAGTCAATCGGCTGATCACGATCTGATAAGGATTGTTCAATTCATCAACTCTGTCAATAGAACGTAATTCTTCAATTTCAACAATACCTTCGTATTTGGTTGTGATACTCGATTCGGAAGCGATGTTCGAAGCGGTACCCCCAACGTGGAATGTACGAAGAGTAAGCTGTGTACCCGGTTCACCAATGGACTGAGCAGCAATAACACCTACAGCCTCACCATTCTGAACCATGCGGCCTGTTGCAAGGTTACGGCCATAACATTTGGCGCAAACACCTTTCTTCGATTCACAGGTTAACACCGAACGAATTTCAACCTGTTCGATAGGTGAATTGGAAATATTTTCAGCTATAGATTCAGTGATTTCATCACCTGAAGCTACAATAAGTTCGCCGGTTAACGGATGATAGATATCGTGAACGGTGGTACGTCCGAGAATTCTTTCGTACAGCGATTCAACAATTTCTTCATTGTTCTTAATGGCTGTTGCAATCAGACCGCGAAGTGTGCCGCAGTCAGGTTCATTAATAATAACGTCCTGAGATACGTCCACCAAACGACGGGTAAGGTAACCAGCATCGGCAGTCTTAAGAGCCGTATCGGCCAAACCTTTACGAGCACCGTGGGTTGAGATAAAGTATTCCAAAACCGACAACCCTTCTTTAAAGTTCGAAAGAATCGGGTTTTCGATAATTTCGGAAGTGGTAGCACCGGATTTCTGCGGTTTCGCCATAAGACCACGCATACCAGACAGCTGACGGATCTGCTCTTTAGAACCACGAGCACCGGAGTCGAGCATCATGTAAACAGGGTTGAAGCCTTGTTTGTCTTTCGAAATCTTGTTCAGCAGAATGTGCGTTAACTTGGCATTTGTATGCGTCCAGATATCGATAATCTGATTGTAACGCTCGTTGTTTGTAATGAAACCCATGTTGTAGTTATTCATTACTTCATCAACCTGCTTGTAACCTTCCTGTACAAGAATTTCCTTGTCGGCTGGTACAATTACATCGTCGAGGTTAAATGAAAGACCTCCGCGGAAAGCAGTCTGGAATCCAAGATGCTTGATATCATCGAGGAAGCGGGCAGTACGCGCTGTACCAGATTTCTTCAAAACCTTACCGATGATGTCGCGAAGCGATTTCTTGGTAAGAACTTCGTTAATGTAACCAACTTCCTTGGGAACGAATTCATTGAACATAACACGTCCGCAGGTGGTTTCTATAATCTTCTTAACAACCACACCATCTTCAAGATCGTCGGTTTTTACTTTGATGATTGCATGCAAATCCAATCTCTTTTCATTGAAAGCAATAACCACTTCTTCGGGCGAATAGAACCTCATACCCTCACCTTTTACAGGATATTCGGGAGTGTTCTTACGCTGTTTGGTAATATAGTAAAGACCCAAAACCATGTCCTGCGACGGAACTGTAATTGGAGCACCGTTTGCAGGGTTCAGGATATTATGCGATGCGAGCATCAACATCTGGGCCTCGAGAACTGCTGTATTTCCAAGAGGAAGGTGAACGGCCATTTGGTCACCGTCGAAGTCGGCGTTGAACGCTGTACAAACAAGCGGGTGAAGCTGGATAGCTTTTCCTTCAATTAGTTTTGGCTGGAAAGCCTGGATACCCAAACGGTGCAGGGTTGGAGCACGGTTTAACAATACAGGGTGACCTTTCAGAACGTTTTCGAGAATATCCCAAACTACAGGATCTTTTCTGTCAACAATCTTTTTAGCCGACTTAACAGTCTTTACAATACCTCTTTCAATCAGTTTACGGATGATAAAAGGTTTGTACAACTCAGCAGCCATGTCTTTCGGTAGACCGCATTCGTGTAACTGTAATTCAGGGCCAACGACGATAACCGAACGTGCAGAGTAGTCAACACGTTTACCGAGCAGGTTCTGACGGAAACGACCCTGTTTACCTTTTAAGCTGTCGCTCAAAGATTTCAGCGGACGGTTGGCATCAGTCTTAACTGCGTTCGATTTTCTTGAGTTATCAAATAATGAGTCAACTGCTTCCTGGAGCATACGTTTCTCGTTACGGAGAATAACTTCAGGAGCTTTAATTTCGATAAGCCTTTTTAAACGGTTGTTACGGATGATTACGCGACGATATAAATCGTTTAAGTCGGAAGTCGCAAAACGACCACCATCCAGCGGAACCAACGGACGCAATTCGGGCGGAATCACGGGGATAACCTTCAGAATCATCCATTCAGGACGGTTAATTCCTTTCGATTCGCGGAAAGCTTCAACCACCTGCAGACGTTTCAGAGCTTCGCTCTTACGTTGCTGCGAGGTTTCGTTATTGGCTTTATGTCTTAATTCATAGGATAATTCATCGAGATCGATCGTTTCGAGAAGTTTGTAAAGAGCTTCAGCTCCCATATCAGCAACAAACTTGTTCGGATCGGTATCTTCCAGATATTGGTTTTCCTTTGGAAGTGTCTCAACAATGTCAAGATATTCTTCTTCTGTAAGGAAATCGAGGGCTTTGATACCATCGGCTGCTTTAATACCCGGGTTAATAACAACGTACCGCTCATAATAAATTATGGCGTCGAGTTTTTTGGTTGGCAATCCCAAAAGATAACCAATTTTATTGGGTAACGAACGGAAATACCAGATATGTGCTACCGGCACAACCAGATTGATATGACCCATGCGTTCGCGACGTACTTTCTTCTCTGTTACTTCAACACCGCAACGGTCGCAAACGATACCCTTATAACGGATTCTCTTATACTTACCGCAGTGACATTCGTAATCCTTCACAGGTCCGAAGATGCGTTCGCAGAACAATCCATCTCTTTCCGGTTTATAGGTACGGTAGTTAATGGTCTCCGGTTTTAACACTTCCCCGCTGGAACGTTCCAGAACTTCTTCAGGAGAAGATAACCCAATGGTTACTTTTGTAAAACTGGCCTTAACCTTACTGTCTTTTCTATATGACATATATTATTCTTATTTACCTGGTTAAAAGTAAAACCTGTCACGCCTTTAAGAGCGTGACAGGTAAATATTTTTACTGAAGATTGATGCTTAATCCCAAGCCTCTCAACTCGTGCAACAACACGTTGAACGATTCGGGAACGCCAGGACTTGGCATTGGCTCACCTTTAACAATAGCTTCGTAGGTCTTGGCACGGCCCACAACGTCGTCGGACTTAACAGTGAGGATTTCCTGGAGGATATTTGCTGCACCGAAAGCTTCGAGTGCCCAAACTTCCATTTCCCCAAAACGCTGACCCCCAAATTGTGCTTTACCACCGAGAGGCTGTTGTGTGATAAGTGAGTATGGACCAATTGAACGTGCATGCATCTTATCATCAACCATGTGACCAAGTTTAAGCATGTAGATAACACCTACAGTTGCCGGCTGGTCGAAGCGTTCACCGGTTCCACCGTCGTAAAGGTAAGTCTTACCAAAACGTGGAATGCCAGCTTTATCGGTCCAGTGATTTATATCTTCAATAGAAGCTCCGTCGAAAATCGGGGTTCCAAATTTAACTCCCAGTTCGTATCCGGCCCAACCAAGTACAGTTTCATAAATCTGTCCAAGGTTCATACGGGAAGGCACACCAAGAGGGTTCAGAACAATGTCAACAGGTTTACCATCTTCAAGGAAAGGCATGTCTTCTTCACGCACAATTCTTGATACAATACCCTTGTTTCCATGGCGCCCTGCCATTTTATCCCCAACTTTGATCTTACGTTTCTTGGCAATAAATACCTTGGCCAACTGAATGATACCTGTTGGAAGTTCATCACCAATCGTAATATTATATTTCTTGCGTTTGTGAACAGCATCAATTTCTTTGAACTTAATCATGAAATTGTGAAGGAGGTCACGAATCTGATCGTTTTTCTGCTTATCGGTTGTCCACTTGGTAGGATTGAT
>JAJYAG010000054.1 GCA_021779665.1 Bacteroidota bacterium
CGATCTGGCAGGTAAATGGAACCTTGGATTGCAGCATGTTACCGACGACAGGGATACCACGCTTGGTAATTTCTCTGTAGCTCGTATCTCCCGAAATATTGGAAAACAATCGTCGGTCGGAGTAATCGGCACTTTTGGAAACGCCACCAGCAGCGCCGAAAATGCAGTATTTGGAGCTGATGTTCACCTGGCAACTTCCAAATTCCGGAAAAACAAAAACCTGGACTTTACACTATTTGCCCTTAAATCGCACACCGAAAAAACGGCCGGGAAAAATCATGCTATTGGCGGCTCGGTCTATTATCCAAACGATTTCTTTAACTTTCTGGGAGGTTTCCACGAAATTGGCGACGCGTTTCATGCCGGGGCTGGTTTTGTTCCCCGCAAGGGAATACGCGAGAGCTATTTAAATGCCGGAATCGGTCCTCGCCCTAATAAGTGGGGAATATTACAGATCCAGGTATTGGGTGGTATTGATTATATTACCAACCTGCATAACAGAATGCTGACACGGCAGATGGATTTTACCCCACTCCAGATTCGTTTTAAATCGGGCGAGATCATCCGGTTTAGTGCCACAAACCAAAACGAATACCTGGAAGCTCCGTTTAAGATTTATTCAACTTATGCTATTCCTGCAGGTGCTTATAATTTCACCAAAACAAATATTTCACTTGAATCGGCCATGCGAAGGAATTTCTGGTCGACAGTAAAATTCAGCAAAGGAACTTTTTACGATGGCCACCGCCAGGATTTCAACTTAGCTTTTGGCTATAAAATTTTTGTCCCGTTGTTTGTAGGCATGGAATTCCAACAAAACAAAATCGATATTGAAAGCGGTTCCTTTACAGCCGAGGTCTACCGGTCAAACATAAACATACTGTTCTCTCCCGGCATCACGCTCTATAATTTTCTTCAATACGATAATTTCTCAAAAACGCTGGGCTGGCAGTCCCGATTCCAGTGGATTCTCAAACCCGAGCACGAAATTATGCTGGTGTGGAACTCTGTTTCGGCCGATCCGCTCGAACGCTTCACTATTACCGAAGGAACCCTGAACCTGAAAATGAAGTATGTACTGAGGTTTTAGCGGGTTACGAGTTAAGGGGTTTCGAGTTGTGGGTTATAGTTTGCAGATTGTAGGACTTTTCTTACTTCTAACTTCATCCTTCCTACTTCTCACTTCTCACTTCTCACTTCCATAACCCTGTCCAACAAATTCCTCACCTTGTGGAAAAAAAACTAAGCTACTTTCCTTTAACCACGCAGAATTGAGCCTTTCAAGGATGGCATATAATTTATACTATGTCCTTTCCCTAATGAGATTGTGTTATGAGACCAGTTTGGACCGGTTCAGTTGGATTTGGATTAGTGAATATACCTGTAAAGTTGTTCAGTGCTATAGAGCCAACGGGATTAGACCTCGATATGCTCGATAAAACTGATCATGGAAAAATTAAATACAAACGGGTGAACGAAAATACAGGCGAAGAAGTACCCTGGGATAATATTGTAAAGGGCTATAGTCTTGACGGCGATTACGTTGTATTGGACGATACAGACTTTGAGCGTGCCAACGCCAAAAAGACCAAAACAATTGAAATTAACGATTTTGTAAATAAGGAAGAAATTGACAGCATTTATTACGAAGCTCCTTATTATGTTTTACCTGATAAAACAGGCATTAAAGCCTATTTTCTGCTGAAAGAAGCTTTGATGCAAACAGGTAAAGCCGGAGTTGGCAGTTTTGTAATGCGGAATAAAGAGGGTTTGGCTGTTTTAAGGGCAACCGACAAGCTTATCATTTTGCAGCGAATACATTTTCAGGAAGAAATCAGAAAATCGGAAGACCTGGAAATTCCCGAAACTGCCGAGCTTAAAAGTCAGGAGCTTAAAATGGCTGTTACCCTGATTGATCAGCTTACAGCTCCGTTTGATATTTCCAAGTACAAGGACAACTACAAGGAAGAGATCATGAAAATAATTAAGGAGAAATCGGAAGGAATTCAAAAGCCTGTTCAGAAGCTGAAGGTTGTGAATAAATCTACGCAGAACCTTATGGAACAGCTTAAAGCCAGTTTGGAAATTAAACACAAAAAGGTGTCATAAACGTTAGAAATTATTACCATGCAGGAATATATTAAGCCAATGCTACCGGCTGAACTTTCGCGACCATTCGATAACGATGAATGGCTGTTCGAAAAGAATTACGGTGGTTTCAGGGCTATTGCCGTTAAAAGCAACGGACAGGTTAATCTGTACGCAAATAAGAGTCAATTATTTAACCACGACTTCCCGGAGCTTGTCCGCGAATTAAGCAAGTTCCCGTCCGACTTTGTTATCGATAGGGAAATTGTGGTGCTTAACGAAGCCGGATGGCCCGATCCCGATCGTTTAATCCGTTATCACGAATATAAAAATCTGGATGTACGGTACCTCGTATTTGATTTGTTGTCAGTAGAAGGTCAGTCGCTACTAAGGACTCCTCTTATAAACCGTAAGGAATTTCTGAAAAAGGTACTGCTTCGTAACACCAAGCATGTTCAATACCTCAGTTTTGTTACCGGAAGCGGATGCGACCTTTACCACTCCGCTACGCGGGAAGACATTGAAGGTATTACTGCTAAAAACATAAATGGAATTTACCGGCCCGGTAAAATAAGTTACGAATGGTTGAAGGTGAGGGTAAGAAAATCGCCGGAGATCCAATTGCACGGATTAATTCGCCCACATATAGTTCACAAAAAGATAAACGCAGTTATTGCAGAACAAACGGAGATAAAACATGCCCATGATTAACAGTACCGAAATTAAAAGGCAACTTCCCGATGAAGAATTACTGACTTTTGGTTACAAGCCTGCCAAAACTGCTGCAGCTGGAGGCTATACTCCCGGCGACCCCATAACAAAAGAGATGATTGCTGATTACTATCATAAAATGGCTGGTTATATAATGCCTTATATTGAAAGCCGCCCTCAGTATGTGAGCCGCGATCTGACTTTCGACGAAGCTATTTTTCTGAAAGAGGGTGATCCGTCGGTGCCGGTGTTACTTAACCATATAAAAAGCAAAGCCCCCAGGGAAAAAGGGCTTGCAACAGTATTGTGCAACAGTATGTTTGCATTTCTTTATCTGGTTAATAAAGGTCAGACTGAGATTAACCTCTGGCATTCGACGCCCGAAGCCATTGATTACCCAAACTACCTTGTAATTGATCTTGATCCCTCGGAACATAATTCCTTTTCGCAAGTGAAACGGGTAGCCCGAATTGTGAAATCTGTTCTGGATAAAGCAGGTGCCGAAAGCTTCTGCAAAACCTCGGGAGCGTCGGGAATTCACATCTTTATCCCTATTGGGATGCGTTATCCTTACTCAGTCATAAAGGATTTTGCTTTCACCATTTGCATGCTTGCAAACAAACGGATGCCCGAGCTTACAAGCATGGACAAAAAAAAGGCTCATAAACAGCACAAAATTCATTTGGATTACACGCAAAACATAAAAGGAAAATCCCTTGTATCGGTTTACAGTGTGCGCGACCTTCCCGGCGCGCCGGTTTCCACTCCGGTTGCGTGGGAAGAGCTTACCGATGATCTCAATCCTTACGATTTTAATATATCTACTGTTCCCGAACGTTTGAAAAAGAGCGGCGATTTGTTTAGCGGACTGCTGAGCAGTGAAACAAATCTGCTCCAATGCATGCAGAACCTGGGTTCGCAATGAGTAAAAATTTCCCCTGTTTGTAGACTTTTGCAAGGATCGGAGCATATGTCTTTTTATTAATCTCAATGAATTCAGGAGTTTAAATTGTTGGCATAATATTTTTAATAATTACAGTACAGAAAATATAGATCCGGAAAGCCTCTGGCAAACAGAAAATCTGATCTATTCAACTGTAATAATCACAATACCAGGTCTTATAGCAGTAATGCCGGTTTTTTGATACTTAATACGGGTTTAATATTTACCAATAAACATCTAAAAATATTATTTATGAAAATTTACCTGAAAAACATTGTATGCCCCGATTTGGAAAAGCTGGGTGTAAACTATAAAATTGACGAGCTGGGAATTGAAATCACAAGTTCTGTTTCCGATGGTTTAAAGGAAGAACTTAATAAAACCCTGCAACCATGTAACCTGGTGTTAATTTCTGAAAACAACTCCGTTACCGTAAAAAAGATCAAATCGTACCTGAAGGAGCTTTTAAACTACTCTGACGAAGAAATGAAAAGCATGCTTCCTTCGCTGGTTCAGGCACGTAAACCAAGTTTTACTTTTCTCGATAATCTCTTTAGCCTGGAGACAGGAATATCCATAGAAGAATATTTCAACAAGAAAAAAATTGACTGGGCAAAAAAATTGCTTGCCTATTATAACCTCACTATCACCGAGGTAACCTATCAGCTTGGCTATACAAGTATCGATAATTTTACAGAACAGTTTGAGCTTATAACCGGTGTAACACCATATCAGTTCAAACAAATTAAAACAAAACAACAAATTCCTGTTTTGGAGGAAGCATAACTAATGGATGTTGTTAGCGACACTGCAGAACTTGTTCAGAAAAAACAAGTAACGCAACCCGAATTAAAACTTACAAGGCGAAAAATAAAAAGCATTATCCAGGATCCCGAGAAAAGTGCAAAAGCCGTTCATCTCGTATATGTTAACGACAAGCAGCCCGGGATCAGGCGAATAAAAGAAAACGACACCTTTATCTATAAGTTTGGTAGAAAAACAATTAAAGATGAAGAAACGCTGGCGCGGATAAAGAAGCTCGCATTGCCACCTGCTTGGGAGAATGTATGGATCTGCGCCAGCGAAAACGGGCATTTACAGGCCACTGGTATCGACACCAAAGGCCGTAAACAATACAAGTATCACAGTAATTGGAATCAGGTTCGCAATCAAACCAAATTCTTCAGGATGTATGAATTTGCCAAAATCCTTCCATCCGTAAGGTTGCAACTGGAAAAAGATCTTGCAAGGTCGGAACTCACGCACGAAAAAGTGCTTGCGGCCATAGTAAGTCTTATGGAACGAACACCCATCAGGGTAGGCAATTCAAACTATGAAAAGCAATATGGCTCATATGGTTTAACAACCTTAAAAGATAAGCATGTTAAAATAAAAGGCACCGAACTCCACTTTAAGTTCAGAGGTAAAAAAGGTATTGAACACGACATCAATATCCGCAGCCGCCGGTTGGCCAATATTGTGAAGCGTTGCCGCGACATTCCCGGGAAAGAGTTATTCCAGTACTTCGACGAGAACGGACACCGCAAAAGTGTGGACTCAGGAATGGTAAACGATTATATTAAAAAACTGAGCGGAGGCGATTTCACCACCAAAGACTTCAGAACCTGGGCAGGAACAGTGCAAACCTTTCTGGCATTCAAGGAACTTGGGGTGGGCGAAACTAAAAAGGAAACTCAAAAGTCCATAGTAGCTGCTATGGAAATGGTTTCGAAGCACCTGGGAAATACCCGCAATGTTTGCAGGAAGTATTACGTTCACCCATCGTTGATTGAGCTTTACGAAAGTAAAAGCCTGGCGGAATATCTGAACGAACTCGACTCTATTGAAGAGAACGATAATAAAACCGATCTCACAAAGGAAGAGAAAGTAGTTATGAAAATACTTGAAGGAATAAAATAAATACCTATGGAAACACTGACATTTGTTGAACAACCCAGGTTTAAACCGCTTAAACAATCATTCTTTTTACAGGAACTGCCATCGTTTATCAATAAAATAAAAAACGATTGCGGCTGGAAAACAGGCGATTTAAAATCGATGGTAGTATTAAACCAACCCGATTTACAAGTGGTACTTACCGGCCTTCACCCTTATTCCGAAATCGAATCAAAAAATACTTATCCCACAGTATTTCATGTATTGGAAGGCGTTTTAAAAATCCAGATACATAAATCGGAAATGATTTTGGTTGAAGACCAGAAATTTACTCTGGATTACAAGACAAAATATAAACTTGAGGCATTAACCCAAACGTTATTCCTGATTATTCAATACCCTGAAGCATAATGTGGATTCTTTTCCACAAGGCTAACGATTAATCAGTTTGCAATTCAACTGAATTAAAGCATATTAAACCTTTCGGCATAATTTTTTCCTCATGGGAGTACCGTTATATGAAAAGAATGATCCTAAATCCCATAAATGCTTACCAAGTGGTGTTTACCAATACATCTATTAACCATTAATTAATTGATTATGAAAGATTATAATGACAATACAACAGGTTCTGATAAATCTGAACGCAGAATGATGACCGGCTTGTTTAAGGATCGTGAGAGCGCTGAACGTGCGTACAACTACCTTCACGACCGCGGATACTCAAAAGATGAGATTAACCTGATCATGTCGGATGAAACACGCAAACGCCACTTTGACGAAACCAAAGGAGAAACTGAAATCGGGACCAAAGCAATGGAAGGTGCAGGCAAAGGCTCAGCCATTGGAGGAGCCATTGGTGCTGTTGCCGGAGTTATTGCAGCCTTGGGAACCAGTTTGGTAATACCGGGGTTAGGACTTGTGGTGGCAGGACCCATAGCTGCCGGATTAGCAGGCGCCGGAGCTGGTGGTTTTACCGGCGGACTGATTGGTGCATTAATCGGATGGGGTATTCCTGAAGAACGGGCCCGCATTTATGAATCGAAAATTAAAGAAGGCGGCATTGTGATGGGTGTTAACCCAAAAGATCAGGCCGAAGAGGAATATATAGAAAACGACTGGCGCGAAAACCGGGTGGAAGATATTTATGGAACCCGCGATCGGCAGACGACATATCAAAATCAGGATGCTAACTGGAACAGATAAAAATTGATTATTACATGAATTGAAGGAACCTGGACCGGAAGCTGTATGCAACTGGTTCAGGCCTTTTGCTAAAATAAAGTTATGTTAAGGAAATTGTTTTATATAGTTGCCGCAATACTCATAGTGATATGGGCTGTGGGCTTTTTTGTTTATGCCCTGGGTGCCCTGGTCCATCTGCTGCTCATTCTGGCCATTCTGCTCATCGCTTTCCGTGTGGCCCGGAGCGCAAAGAAAAAACCAAAACAGGATGTCTATCATCGTTATCCGCAAAATAAATTTTAGCCATGAATTCCGAAGAACAACAAAGATTTATGCAAATGGCTGTCGACTTATCCGAGTCGTCGGTTTTAAATAATACGGGAGGCCCCTTTGGAGCTATCGTAGTTAAGAACGGCAACGTAGTGGGAAATTCGGCCAGTGCTTATTCAAAGCTGTATGCTGGCACCCATGCCGAGGTTTTGGCCATACGAGATGCGTGCCGGCACTTAAAGACTCTTGATCTTTCCGGATGTCAGATTTATTCATCGGCAGAACCATGCCCCATGTGCCTGGCTGCCATATACTGGGCTCAGATCAGTGAGATCTATTACTGCAATACCGGAAACAACATTGTAAGCCTGGGATATGCCAAAAGCTCAGTTCAAATTTCATGTGCAACAGCCTTTGATAAAACTGAAGGTGGTAAAACCAGCAAAAACCGCAAAGATATTGCTTTGGCGCATGAGTAATGAGTAAAAAATTCCCCCGGTCGCAACATAACTTTTTGCGTTCATAACGAAACTATCAGCTATTTACAGAATGACTCACAAATTTAAACCTTAAAACCCTTTCCTATTGATATATCTATACTACTTGTAACATGAACAATTCGAAGTTTTACAGAAATTTTGGGATGAAATATACCCGTTATCTGATTTATGGCAACTTATTTATAAACCGGTTTTATTATCTGAAGGAAAATAAATTTCTTGTCATTCTGTTATCTGCATTCGACCTGGTACGAACTTTTGTTTTACTCGGTTTAGGAACCTTAATGCTCCCTTTTGCGCTCACGCTCGACTTTGGACGTTTGCTCCACTTTTATGAAATAAAATTCTCAAGGAAGTTAAAAAGTGCGGGTATTGCTTACAGTATGCGAAAAACTACCATCAATCTGTTTAACAGGAGTGGCCGATTTGCCTACCTCATTATTAGAAAAACTGATTCTATCATTCATTTAAAACCTTGAGTTATGGTTTCAAAAAACATTTACCGCAACAGTTACAGAGATAACGTTCTGAATATATTATTAAGTCCCAACGTTCAGAATTCCGAACCTTTCCCAACTTTCGACATCGAGATAAACAAGGAAGATAAAGACGGAGATATTGAAAAGCCTGCTGTTAAGAAGGATCCCAAAACCGATAAGCGCGAAAATGAAGAGGCTCCCACCCCCGACAAAGGATAACGGGCATGTGGCATGTACGGTTGAGTAAAAAATTCCCCTGATTGTAGGGAAATTTTGGATAAAGAGTCACGAAACAAAAAGATAATTAACTGTTAAACAATACGATAATTCTAATGGCACAGTTTTTAAACTACTGTTGTCGACTTAAAATTGCAATGTATGGAAACGTTAACGTATAAACAAAAGCCGGCTATTCAAAACTCCATATTAGAGAAATTTTTTGTTGAAGAGCTTAAGGATATATATGGAGCTGAAAAACAACTTCAGAAGCATTTGAACAAGTTTCACGATGCTGCCATATCGCCCCGACTCAGAAAAGCATTTAAGGATCATAACATGGTCACCGTTGACCAGATATCCCGTCTCGAAGATGCTTTCAGGTTAATGGGTTTCAGGCCTCAGGCTAAAAAATGCGAAGCAATGGATGGTTTGATTCAGGAAGCAAACAATATCATCAACAGTACTGAAAAGAACTCGGCCACCCGCGATGTTGCCCTTGTAATTGCAGCTCAGAAAGTTGAACATTACGAAATAGCAACTTACGGTAGCTTAATCCAGCTGGCAAACACGCTTGGACTTGAAAAGGTATCAACGCTTCTGAAAGAAACATTGGGTGAAGAAAAAGAAAGCGATGAGCTGCTCTCGGAAATTGCCCGGAATGAAATTAATTATAAAGCCAGTAGCGAAAGTAAATAAAAGAATGATGAAGAAATTCCCGATAATATTGTTAATCGCAGCATTACTTTTCTCGTGTAAAAGTAAACAGCAACCACAAATGGGTGAAGAGATCGTTACCGGAAACGTGGTGACAACACCTGCTGTAGATGCCGGGAAAGTAGTTATAGATGCTACCAAGGATGCTGAATACGTTGTAGACACTTATGCAAATGCTTTGTATGCCATAAAAGCCGCTGAGCTTGTAAAGAAAAAGACAAATAAAGCCGAGATTAAGTCGGTAGCCGAAAAAATTGTGGCAACAAACAAAAAGGTCTTTTCAGAGCTTGACCATCTGGCCGCTTCAAAAAAGATATCGTTACCATCTAATCTGAATATGGCTCAGATTACCGATCTGAATAAGCTGGCGAACGATACTGTTAATCCTGAGCAACTGTTTCTTCAGCAAATGGAAACAGAGCACCGGGAAGGAATGACGCTCCTCGAAAAAATTTCGAAAGAATCGGAAGACAACGAGATTTCTACAGTTGCCATCTCATGCCTTGCTACTGTAAAAACGCAATACGATGAGGTGGTGGCCACAAAAGAACGTATGTCTCTTTAATTAATTAAAAGTGAATGTTATG
The DNA here is from genome assembly GCA_021779665.1 of Bacteroidota bacterium. Classification (GTDB taxonomy): domain Bacteria; phylum Bacteroidota; class Bacteroidia; order Bacteroidales; family JAAUTT01; genus JAAUTT01. The sequence goes on from JAJYAG010000054.1 coordinate 9,593, forward strand.
AAAATGAAATATCTAATAGTTTGTACCCTTTTTCTGTCGGCTGCTTTTAGCTATCAGGCAGCAGCCCAGGACGAGGACCTGAGAGATCAGGTAGGAATTGGTTTTAAAGCAGGTATTAACAGTTCGAACCTCTACGATACAAAAAGTGAGGGCTTTGAACACGATGCTAAATTAGGACTGGCATTGGGAGGATATCTTTCCATCCCGTTGGGAAAAGTAATTGGCTTTCAACCTGAAGTAATGTATTCGCAGAAAGGTTATAAAGGAAGTGGAAACATTCTCACAGCCGATTATAGTTATACCCGGAAAACCGATTACCTGGATATTCCGCTTCAGTTACAGATTAAACCGGCACCTTTTCTGACAATTCTTGCAGGTCCGCAGTATTCGTTTTTGCTGAGCAAAGGTTTCGACTTTGATTCGGGATCCATATCTGTAGATCAGCAGAATGATATTGAAGATAACGACATCAGAAAAAACACGCTGGGAGCTGTTGTGGGGCTGGACTTTAATTTTTCGCGCCTGGTACTTTCCGGTCGTTTTTCGTGGGATTTGCAACATAACGATGGCGACGGTTCGTCAGTCTCGCCACGGTATAAGAATGTTGTTGCCCAGGCCACTCTAGGTATCCGCTTGTAATAACCCTTAAATCTTAATATTATGAACATGTCAATTTTTAAAGGTAACTGGAATGAACTAAAAGGCAAGCTTAAACAGCGCTATTCCAGCCTTACCGACGACGACCTTCTTTTTGAAGAAGGCAAGGAAGACGAATTTGTTGGTCGGCTCCAGAAAAAACTGGGAAAGACAAATGAAGAAATCCGTTCGATGTTGCGAGATCTATAGTTCGATTATAAACCTTAAAAATTAATGTCATGGGAAGTTTACTTTATATCATAGCAGTTATTTTGATTATTGCCTGGGCAATTGGATTCTTTGCTTACTCCGCAGGTTCGCTCATCCATATTTTGCTTGTTATTGCAATCATTGCCATTATTCTTCGACTGATCCGCGGAGGTACCAGCGCAGTTTAAATTAATAATTCATTTAAAAGATTTATATTATGGGATCTCATAATACCGAAACTTGCAACCAATGCAAAATGAGAATGCAGTCCGAGTTAAAAAAACTCGGATTGCACTACAGAGAAATTGGACCCAATGAAAAGTTTAAAGGAGCTTTTACTGCCGAACAGCGTGAGAAAATAAATCTTACCCTTCGCAAGTATGGGCTGGAACTGATTGGCAGTCATAAAAATGTAATTATCGACAAAATAAAAAACATCATCATGGAATTGGTGTATAACACCGATGAGCAATACAAGACAAACCTTTCAACTTATATCAGCAATAAATTAAACTATGCCTATACCTATCTTGCGAACATATTTTCGGAAAATGAAGGTATATCCATTGAAAAATTCTACATAACCCAAAAAATCGAAAGAGTAAAGCAAATGTTGCTCAATGAGCAGTTAAACCTTACCGAAATTGCTTATACTCTAAACTATAGCAGCGTTGCACATCTTTCGAACCAGTTTAAAAAAATTACAGGCTTAACACCTTCTCAATTTAAAGACCTGAAGCGGAAAAAGCTTTATCTCACAACTCAGGCTCAGGAAGGTAAAAACGAAAGCCTTGTAAGTAATTACGCGTAATCTTTTATTAACCATTAAATACAATACACCATGAGTACTGGAAAAATGATACTTGGAATGGCAGTCGGTGCTGCTGCAGGAGCATTATTGGGAATTATGTTTGCCCCCGACAAAGGTTCGGAAACCCGCCGAAAAATTATGGAAAAAGGTAACGACTATGTTTCGGACCTGAAAGAGAAATTTAACGACTTTGTCGACAGCCTGACCGAAAGGTACGAAGCTGTTAAAGACGATGCCAGCCAGTTTGCCCAAAATCCAAACTATGGCGCCGACGATTTTCAGAAAGACGTTCGTTCGCAATTATAAAATAACTCACCCGGAGAACCTCAAAAACTCTCCGGGTTTTATTTTCAAGTTAAACTGATATTAGTATTTAATGAGAGCACGAATTCCCGAGGTAAATCAAAGCCGGGTAGTGATAATCGGCGGTGGATTTGCCGGCCTTACCCTTTTGCGTAAATTACGGAAAAAGAACTTCCAGATAGTACTAATCGACCAGTATAACTACCATCAGTTTCAACCCCTGTTCTACCAGGTGGCCACATCGGGACTCGAACCCAGTTCCATTTCCTTTCCCTTCAGAAAGATATTTCAATCGCGGAAAAATATTTTCATTCGTGTAACCCAGGTAACTGCGGTTGACACCCAAAACAAAAAAATAATTACTCCCATAGGATATATTAATTACGATTACCTGGTAATTGCCACGGGAGTTGTAACCAATTATTTCGGGAACGAACATTTCAGGGAGAAGTCGTTTCCGATGAAGTCGGTACCCGAAGCGCTTCTTTTAAGAAACACCCTGTTGCAGAATCTCGAATCGGCTCTTATAACCGACGATCCCGATGAACGGGAAGGATTGCTGAATCTTGTAATCATAGGCGGCGGACCAACAGGAGTTGAACTCTCGGGCGCTATTGCCGAGATGAAAAAGTTTATTCTCCCTAAAGATTACCCCGAGCTGAACTTTGATGAGATGAACATTTACCTGATAGAGGCAATGCCGCAGCTGATAAATGCTATGTCGGAGAAAGCTTCGGAAAAGGTATACGAATATCTCAAAAAGTTAGGTGTAAAAGTAATGCTTAGTACCAAGGTTGGCGATTACGACGGTAAATTTGTCAAGCTGGCCGATAATACAACCATTCGTACCAATATGATGATATGGACAGCCGGCGTTAGTGCTGCCAAACTGGAAGGTATGCCAGCCGAATCGTATGGTCGGGGAAGCCGGTTGATTGTAAACCGCATTAATATGGTACAGGGGTTTACCGATATTTTTGCCATCGGAGATGCAGCACTTATGACCGAAGAAAAATATCCCAACGGTCATCCGCAGGTGGCGCAGGTAGCCATTCAGCAGGCCCAGCAACTTGCAGTTAATTTCTGCAAAATGCGCAGTAAAGAGCCGCTCGTTCCTTTTGCGTACAAGGATAAAGGCAGCATGGCTACCGTGGGTCGGAATCTGGCTGTAGCCGATCTCAAAGGCCTGTCACTCTCGGGTTTTGTTGCCTGGCTTATTTGGATGTTTGTGCATCTGGTATCGCTTATAGGGTTCAAAAACAAAGTAATTATATTTATAAACTGGGTATGGAATTACATCACCTACGACCAGTCCCTGCGCCTCATAATTAAACCCAAACAAAAAGGACCCGAAACCCCGGGAAAAGCATAATGCCAACCTCAATCTAACCCTCAATCCGTTTCACTTCTTATACCTTTCTGCTGTAAAGCGGACTGCTTAGCAATTTCCAAAGAAAAGGCAAAACATATGCCCACCCATAGTGGTTATTGTTTCAGACAATTCCGATAAATTAACCAAACCACTAAAAACTAAAATATGAGAAAAGTAATTGCTGCAATCAATATGACACTTGATGGAATTTGCGACCATACCGTCGGACTTGTTGATGAGGAACTTCATCAGCACTATTCCGATCTTATAAACAATGCAGGAGTGATTTTATATGGCCGGACAACCTACCAGCTCATGCAATTCTGGCAAACACTGCTGAAAAATCCCTCAGGCGAACAATCAATGGACAACTTTGCAGTTGCAATAGATAAAATCCCTAAACTTGTTTTCTCCAACACACTCAAAGACACTAACTGGGATAGTGCAAAACTTTCCAACCAGCCCTTGAACACAAAAGTGATGGAACTTAAACAACAATCAGGGAACGATATTTTGGTTGGAAGCCGGAGCTTGATTATACAACTTTTAAACAATAACCTTATTGACGAATTTCAAATTTGTATTCATCCCATCATCGAAGGAAAAGGTCTGTCGTTGTTCGATCAGATAACGAACAGGATTGTTTTCAAACTTACTAAATCAAAAATCCTGCATTCGGGAGTAACTGTGTTTTACTATGAGCCAACACCAGAAAAAATAACTAACCGCTAAGGTGTTTATATTCATCAACGAAACACTAACATGAACAGTATCATAAATAAATGCATATATTTTTTAACTTCATCTATTAATTGAATTATTATTTTTGACCTATTGTTAATTCAAAATTAAAATACTAAGCCTAACGTTACTCATCAAAAAAACATCCCATGCCAGCAAAACGACAAATAGGAATTATTTTGTTTACATTTTTAATTAGCTGTTCACCCCGCACAGACACTAATCACAAAAACATTAAGGGGCAAATACCACCTTCAATATCCACATTAACAGTTCCTGATTCAACATTTAAAGATTTTCTTTTAGAGTTTTGTTTTAATGAGGATTTTCAAAAATCGAGAATAAAATTTCCATTACACTTTAATGGCATGGGAACAGTTTCTGCAATATCATTAAGCAATTGGAAGTATGATCCCATATATGTTAACCTCGAAGCTGTAACAGACGTTTGGAATGGTTTAAAAACTGATGAGAATTCCAATGAACGAGTATTTTCATGGATACAAACTCAAGATAGGAAAAGCAAGAATTACTATTTTGTAAGGAAAAATAAGTTATGGTTTTTGGAAAAAATTGAAATAATAGCTGATTCATCTACAACATCATCAGAGGATTTTTATTCTTTTTTAGGCCGATTTGGTAAAGATTCAGTATTCCAAAAGGAAAGAATTAAATTTCCTTTGGATATGATTACAATTGATGATAACTACGATCCGGTTAAGACTAAAGTAAATATGGAAAATTGGATTTTTACCAAGTTTTATTACGATTGTGATTCTGTTGCTGTATTGTTTCATAATAAAGATCGTAAATCACCTGACACAGACAAAAGAATATTAATGATTTATGGTGTAGAAAATGGAATTAATGCATCACATACATTTAAAAAGATTGATAATAAGTGGATGTTAATTGAATATGAAGATACATCCATGTAACAACTTCATGACATTTTAGATCCAAATTTATGATGACATGAAAATCCAATTTAAAACAAGAAACTTTTATCCTGACGAACTAAGACTTTTAAAAAAGTTAAAAAGTCAAAAGGAAAAAGCAATTCCCAGCAAAATGCGATATTATCATTTTATTATTGCAGGAATATTAGGAGTTGGCTTTACATATATAACAACCATTATACCTGACAGCTTTTGGACATTCTTATTGGGTACAATCGCTGTCCTATCATTTTCATTTATAGTTTTTATGCCTTACGAATTATATAAAATGAAAAGAAAGCATGGTATGTTCTTGCAGCAACTCAACTCTTTAATAGATAAAGGAATGGTTGATACTTGCCAAATCAAAGCTAAAAGAATTGCATTTGCTCCTGAATATGAAGACGAAAATGATTTGTATATTATCGAACTTGATACAGACGAGATATTATATTTATGGGATACAGAATATAACTTAAATAAGAAATTTCCTTGCTTAGAATTCGAAATCTACGATGGAAGATTCTATGAAATAATAGGTAAACAAATTTATATATTAAGCGAGAAGATTAAACCTATTAATATCGACAAGAAAGCAAAATGGAATTATTTAAAACAATATGGAATTCCGGAACACTTGGAAATAGAAAAAATAAATTTTGACGATCTATTGCACAAATATAATAGTTTCTTAACGTTGAATAATTAAATTGCTCGTTAGCAATTATTAAAATAAATGAGAGACAAACTAATACATAATTTAGAAAAAGTAAGATTCACAAGGATAACTCGTAAGATTTCTGATGATCTTGAGGAAATTAGTCGCGGATATGTAGTTGACCTTTCTGATGACTTTGTTGTTATTCAGCTGACTGATGATTTTAAAATGTTAGGATTTAATATTTTCCCGATTAAACACATCATTAAGGTTCGGTATAATAATTACGATCGTTATTACGATAAAATAATGGAATTGGAAAAAGAAAAAGATTCAATTGGATTAAAAACGAAAATTGACTTAGCAACATGGAAATCAGTTTTTAAAACCTTTCAACAAAAAAGAATGAATATAATTGTTGAATGTGAAAGTGCTGATAGTGCTACATTCACAATCGGATCAGTTAAAAAAATAACAAAAGAATCTGTATATATTTTGTATTTTAATGCGGCCGGATTTGTAGATGAAAAACCAACTCGAATTGACTTTAATAAAATTAGCAAGATAATGTTTGACGATAGATATATTGATATTTTCAGTAAATACCTTCGTAAAAAGAAAGCGAAAGCAAACATCATCTAAAAATGCATACATATTTATATTTAGAAATATCAACTTCTATATGCTAGAAAATAAATTCGGAGTTAAATCCAATATGATAAAATTAATTTAGCCTTACATTTTATCGTTTCATTTAGTGGATCTTTAAAATTTTAAAACAGCTTTCCGACATGATTAGACAAATAAGATCTTTCACTTTTCTCTTTTTAATAATGTTCCTATTTGGGAATACCGGCTATTGCTTTCAAAAAGACACAACCGTGTTTTTAAGGGTTGATTCTGCGCCTCAATTTAAATATAAAGATAGTAAATCCACAAAAGAGTGCGTTGATGTATTTATATCCGAAAATATTGTTTGGCCAAACGATGCTGATATTTACGCTAAAATTCTGGTACAATGCATCGTCGAGTTGGACGGCTCTTTGAGTAATTTTAAAGTGATAAGAAGTGTCGAGAAAACATTTGATAAAGCTTCCATAGATGTCGTGAAATTAATGCCAAAATGGACTCCTGGCATAAAAGATAGTAAGAAAGTCCGGACACAAATTATAATTCCAGTTGTATGGAAATTAATTTAGGTAGTTTAATCGCCTCAATACTTCTATAGATAAACCAACTTTCAAAAAATCGGTGTAATAATTCATTCGGGACATGTAAGAACCTATCAGATTCCCGCAAGAACCCCTCCCGGGCAAGTAAAAGCCTTCCGGCGCATGTAAGACACATTAAGGTCATGTAAGAAGCCTTCAGTATCTTTTAAGAATGCTTCAACGTCATGTAATAAGCTGCAGCTTCCCAGCCGCGTAGCGGAGATCTCTTTGTAGAAAAATTACACTTTAACCTCATAAATCATTATAATTAAAAACAATAACCGAATAAAAATCGCCGGATTATTTCACGATCAGCAACATTTTGCTTTTAACATTACCTGATCCGCTAATCCCAGGATTAAACTTGTCAAGAACATTTAAGTCCAGCTTTCTATTTTCACCATCCGACAGATTTATGAAAAAGACAGATTCTATCAGACCAGCATGATTTATATAAACAAAAGCGGGACCTGACCCTTTTTTTGTATCATTTATCTTATTTAGCTCTGTTTTTAAGTCCTTTGCTAATTTTAAACCTGAACTTTTAAAGCTGGTTTTACCCGAATAGAAAGATGGATTCTTCAAGCTTTTTAAAAAACAATAACCACCATTTAACTCCTCAGTAGTATCTTTTAACCCAATGGCAGTAACTCTCCCGGAACTATACTTATGCATACTTTTAATTCCTGTAAATTTCGTCGACTTCGTTTTGTCAGGAATTCTTTCAATAAATAGTTGAATAATTTTATTTAGTTCGCTTTCAAGTTGCGCTGTATAATCCCACTTACCGAGAGTAATAAAATCCTGAACCAGAACAGCAACTACATCATCATTGGCGATAAAATACTGAACAATACTAGTCCTGTTATTTGAAGTTCCAATATTGAATTTCAGTAAGTTACTGTTGTCTATGTCTCTGGATATTAAAAAGCTTCCCGCACTTAGATCCGCTAAAGGAATTTCGTAAATTATCTGATTGAAATGGGCTTCGTGCGAATTTGGTTTTCTGCCATAATCCTGAATATACATTAACTTGTGAACGCTATCCACGCTAAAAATATATTTCTTCTCCACATCAAAAACAGGTGCCTTATGAATTAATGTTGCTGGCAGATTATTCAATCTGTTTAATAAATCCTGACTAAAAGAATTAGATCCTGTGAATAATGCAAGAGTTAAAAGAATTGCTCGTAAGTAGTTCATGATATTTAAATTAGAAGGTGTTTACTAAGTGAAGTTTTTCCATTGATTATTTCACTATCATCAAAGCTAAAGTGGAAGGGTCTACAAGTTTGTGGTAACTAACGTGATACATGGTGTTGATTATAAGGATATTGATTTCATGTTTTATTTCAATTAACTGAGTTCAAATTTTAAAGATTAACAATTCGAATAGAAATAATTCAATTCGTGGTTTTTATGCATATTTTTTCGATGTACTCAGAAGCTTCCTTAAATGAATTGGCTACGGCACTGTTCCAATCTATACAGGCACCTTCCTTATTGTTCAGCTTATATTTGGCAACACCTCTGTAATAGTACGATGATCCATCATTTGGGCTTAAGGTGATTGCGCTGTTATAATCATCAATGGCCTTTTGATAGTTCTGCATTTTGTAACACAAACTTGCCCTCCTCTTATAATAATTATAATCAGAAGGAAAAATTTCAATAGCCTTTGTGTAATTCTCCAGGGATTGTTCGAAGTTTCCGAGTTTCTCAAAACAAATACCTATCAGATATGGATATTCTGATTCATCAGGTAACATTTCATAACAATGCTTAAAATCAGAAACAGCCAAATCGAATTTCTCCATTTTAAAGTAAGATATACCTCTCTGATAATAATAGATGCTGTTCCCATGATTGAATGTTAAGGCTTTTGTAAAATAATCTATGGCCATTTCGTAATTTCCATTATCAAAGTATTCCTTTCCTTTATTATATAAGCCCACATCCTCATATGCGTTTACCTGAGCATTTAAATAAAAGAAAGGAAATAAAAGAAGAGTTATAAGGGACATTTTCATATTTTTAGATTTGGGTTGTTTAGGTATTAAGCATTTATGTGTCGGTCTCATTTAAACGGTTTAGTTTTCATTTCTGCCTCAAGTTATAAATTTTACAATAAAGAAGATGCAGGCTGATGAATTATAAAAGCGGTAATTAAAAGAATATTAGCAACTCCTCCTTTATTCCCTTTTTCCTCCATACCTCTATCTTCATACATCATACTTTTTGTTACCTTGTGCAAACTTTAACTATCGTTATTAATTTAACTAACTTAACTCTCGTTATGAAAAAATTTATTACAATTCTTGCCTTATTGCTTCCCATGGCTCTTTTTGCTCAGAATGGAAAAGTTTTCGACAGCAAAACTCTTCCCAGCAAAATCCTTAAAATGGATCGTAAATATGCCATTTACCTTCCTCCCGATTATTATACCTCGGAACGTACCTATCCGGTGCTTTACCTGTTACATGGCAGCGGCGACGACCAAACCGGCTGGGTAACCTTTGGTGAAGTGCTCAGCATTGCCGACAAAGAAATACTCTCGGGAAAAGTAACACCAATGATTATTGTAATGCCCGACGGAAATACAGGCCAGCGCGGGTATTTTAACGACATCAAAGGCGAATGGCGCTACGAAGACTTTTTCTTTGAAGAACTCATCCCTCATATCGAAAAAACATACCGGGCCAAGACCGAAAAACGTTACAGGGCCATATCAGGTCTTTCAATGGGTGGCGGCGGAACTTTTATGTATGCGTTGCATCATCCGGAGTTGTTTTCGTCGGCTTGCCCGCTGAGCGCTGCCACAGGTCCATTGACACTGGATGAGGCCAAAACCTATTACGAAAAACGAGGAACAAAAACCGGCGATGCCGCTGAAACCGAAAAATACTTTAAACGCCACAGTACTTTACAGCTTCTGGAGACAGTTCCTGTTGACCAGATAAAGTCGGTTCGCTGGTATATCGATTGCGGCGACGATGATTTTCTTTACGAAGGAAACTCATTGGTACACATAGCGATGAGAAAAAAAGAAATACCGCACGAATTCAGGGTTCGCGATGGAGCTCACAACTGGACATACTGGCGGGGATCTTTGCCATCAGTTCTCCAGTTTGTGTCCGATGCCTTTCATCAATTCTGACAAGGTTAAAACCTGCAAAATAAAAGGCGCAGCTGACCAACTGCGCCTTTCTATTTTAAATTCGCCAATAGCATCAAGTTCAACCCAAAATTCTTATCTTTAATAATCAATTAAAATAAGGATGCCCAAATACAATAAATTACAACAGACCTATTTTTTTTATGTACTCATTATAAACCTTGTAACACTTTCCTTTTTAGGTGGAGTATGGATGCTCCACGAAGTCTGGCAATATAAAGCTGAAGTAAAGGCTTTAAAAGATGATTTTGAAGAAGTACAGAAAACAATAATTAAAAACGAAGTTGAAAACGCAATTACCTACATTGATAAAATATACAAGGACACTGAAAATGCGCTGAGAATCTCGCTGAATCTGAAAAACGAGCAAATATTTCAGATTGTAAACTCAATAAATTCGAGCCATAGCAGGTATAGCGAAAAAGAAAAACAGGAACTGATTATTTCGTTACTTAAAAAACTTAACAAGGCCAGTCCAAATAACTTTATCTTCATTATCAAACCGAACGGAATTGAGAATTTAAATTCCTGGGCATCGCTGTCAAACGATTCACTTTATCAGGAGCTGTTAAGCAAAAGGGTGAATCTCTCCAAAAAGGGAAATGATATTTATTTCCGCCATTACACTATTCACAAAAACGAAGAAGAAAAGAAGGAATTTGTTCTCTACCTGAAATATTATGAGCCACTGGACTGGATTATAGGTGTTGGCGTTGATTACAACGAATTTGTAAAAGAAAGGCAGAGAGATGTTGTGATGCGACTTGCTCATATCCGTTATGGAAAAAACCGTGATGGCTATTTATTTGGCAATTTTCAGAATGCCGACCCACTATTTACCAATGGTCGTATTACAATTGGTGAGGATAATCAATGGGAGCTTGAAGATCCTCATGGTATTAAAATCATGCAGGAAGAGCATAAAGCAGCTCAAAAGCCCGATGGCGACTTTATTCAGTATTCCTGGAGAAAAATATTTACGGAAGAGGAAAAGTCTTATGGAATTGAAAAGCCTACCAGTGCAAAAATATCATTCATCAAAGGTTATAAACCCTGGAACTGGATGATAGGTGCCGGATTTTATCTGGATGAAATTGAGCTTATTATTCAGCAAAAACGAACGGCTCTTTACAAACTTATAAAAAGCCATCTTTTAGTTATAAGCATTTCATTTCTGTTTTCTATTCTGGGTTCCATGCTGTTTGTGCGGTGGATCCAAAGGCTGCTTAATTTAAGCTATAGCCGCTTTACCGATTTCTTTAACGAAGCTTCCAAGGGAAAAGCCAAAATCGATCCTGACAGCTTATATTTTCAGGAATTTAAAGAACTGGCCCTCTATGCCAATAAAATGGTAGAACAAAGGGAATTGGCCGAACAGGGATTCAGGCAAATAGTGGAGCTTTTTCCTTTTCCCATCTGTATTTACAATCAGAAAAACATTCTGTACGTCAATCCCCAATGGATTAAATTAATAGGGTACGATATAACCGAAGTTCCCACACTTCCGCGTACTTTGATAAAATGCTTTGCCGACAGACAGGAAAGAAAACTGGTTTCGAAACAGGGTAACAACCCGAAAGCCGATAACCTCTATAAAATTTCGTGTAAGAACGGGCAGACCCGTTATATGAAGCTGAATATTATTTCGATGCAGGATAATAACTCGATGATAACGCTTGAGGACTATTCGTTGAGGAAAAAAATCGAGGACGATCTGAATGCTGCTCGCGTGAAAGCTGAGGAATCGGACAGCCTGAAATCGGCCTTCCTCGCAAATATGTCGCACGAAATCCGCACTCCCATGAATGCAATTATTGGCTTCTCCGGGTTGCTCCAGAATGATAAACTTGCAGCCGATAAACGCAAACGATATCTGGAACTCATACATAAAAGCTCCGAATCGTTGCTTAACCTGATAAACGACATTCTCGACATTTCTAAAATCGAGGCCGGACAAATGAATTTTCAATTTATCAAAGGCGACCTTGCCGAAACATTTACCATTGTCGAAGCCGAAATTAAAGGTATATGCGAAACAATGGGCAAACAGAACATCGAAATTATAGCCTGCTACGATTTGAAAAACGAAGAGGGTATTATTGAAACAGACTTTTTACGTTTGAAACAAGTGCTCATGAACCTGTTAAGTAATGCTCTCAAATTTACGCACGAAGGCAAAATAATATTGGGATGTCAATTATTAAAGCCCGACAAACTGAAATTTTATGTGAAGGATACAGGTATCGGAATTAAACCTATCCACCTCGATGGTATTTTTAACCGATTTACAAAGATTGAGGAAGATTCCACAAAAGTTTTCAGAGGTGCGGGGTTAGGCCTGGCCATTTCGAAGAAGATAGTAGAAAACCTGGGCGGTACCATTGGAGTAAAATCTGTTTATGGCGAAGGTTCCGAGTTCTATTTTACAATTCCGGTAAAGCACCGGCCGCATCAACGAAAGAATATTGTTAAGGATTATTTGGCTAATTAGCTTTTGACACTTTGAGGGTAATTTTCTTTTACTATTTTTGAACCAACAAGCTAATTAAAACCTAATGGCTATTGCAGTAATTCTAACCATATTCATTTTCAGTATTACACTTTTGTATTCCTTTTCTTTAGCAGAGCCTGGAAATGAAAAACGAAAACTCCATCAATGGATTTTCGGAAGGCAAAAAAAACTTCTTTATAAACATTTTGAATATTACAGGAATCTAAGCGAATCGGAAAAGCGGGAGTTTTTACTCCGATTGAATACCATCATCAAATCGAAACAATTTATTGGCAGAGGAGATATTTTTGTTACCGCGCAAATGAAAATTTTAATTGCGGCTTCCATCACACAGCTTACTTTTGGCTTTACAAAATATCTGTTGCCACAATACCGCACCATTTTCATTTACCCTGATGCATACCTGAACAAACAGGCTCAGAAATTATATAAGGGCGAAACCAATACCATTGGCTACATCTGTTTTTCGTGGACACACTTTATGGAAGGCTATTTAATTGGCAACGACAGAAAGAACCTGGGATTACATGAATGTGCCCATGCGCTTTTAAACACCATCATCTACTCTAACCTCCACGATCCGGAGCTGGATGAAAATTTATTTGCTCTCGACAGAGTTCCCCAGGAGGAAAAGAACAGGCTATTCTCAGGAACCGACCAGTTTTTCAGAGATTATGGCAGAACCAATATCAAAGAGTTTTTTGCAGTGGCTGTAGAATGCTTTTTTGAAGCCCCGGAACGCTTTAAAGCTGAATTCCCTGTATTTTACGGTCTCATGAGCCATTTGCTGAATCAGGATCCTGCCGGTAAAATATTCAGCTTATCCACTCAGGATAAGAAAACCACACTATTGCAAGCTTAAAGGAAGGGTAAATTTAAAAGTACTGCCTCTGTTTAATTCACTGTCAACTGTTATTTCTCCACCGTGTCTTTTTACAAAATCGTGGCAAAGAATTAATCCCAGGCCGGTCCCTTTTTCACCGGCGGTACCTTTGGTAGAGTAAACCTGGGTTATATCAAAAAGCTTTGGAATACGATCGGGCTTTATACCAACCCCACTATCGGAAACAGATACAACCACTTCCTTATCATTTTGCTCTGAATAAATTGAGATTACTCCTCCGTTTTGTGAGAATTTAATTGCATTTGCCACAAGATTTGTCATAATCACATTCAACATATACTTATCGGCAAATACCTTGTCTGTTTCATGTACAAATGTTTCGATATTAAGTTCTTTAGCTACAGCCGATATTTTATGGTAATCAATAATGGCTTTGCATAATTCAGAAAAAACAATTTTTTCGGGAGAGAATTCCATTCTGCCCGATTGCGACCGCGCCCACAGTAAGGTATACTCGAGCATTACGAAGAGATTTTTCGAAAACCCAAGAATTGAACTCAGTTTACTTTCAATTTCCTCGATGGAATACCGGCGCAAATTGGTGAGCAATAGCTCCGAGAACCCTGTGAGGTAATTAATTGGATTTTTAATATCGTGAGCAAGTATCGAGATAAAAAGGTCTTTATCTGCATTGAGCTTTTTGAGCTCCTGGTTCTGCTTTCTTACTTTTAAATGAGTTTCGACACGTACCTTTATTTCTTCGGTTTTAAAAGGTTTTGTAATGTAATCGATGCCGCCACACCGGAATCCCTCAACAATATCCCTGGTATCACTTAAAGCGCTCATAAAGATGACAGGGATATCTTTTGTAGCCGCATTTTTTTTAATTCTTCTGCAAACCTCATAACCATCCATTCCGGGCATCATAATATCCAGCAAAATAAGATCAATGGGCATCTGATCAAGAATATTCAAAGCCTGAGTGCCATCCAGGGCTATCGTAATTTTATAATTGCTGCTTTTCAGAACATTACCAATAATATTGAGATTACTGATACTGTCATCAACAATTAACAAATAGGATTCATCATACATAACTACTTATTTACCAATTGCTCCAGTCGTTTTATTAAATCAGGAAAAGCCATCAAAGTCTGATGTATCGAATCCAGGTTGATAAATTCGAGATCTTCAAAAATCTTCCTGGCATAATTTCTTATCAGGTTAATGCAGTACCGATCTCCCAAATCAACCAGGTTTTCTGCAAACTCTTCAATTTTAAACAATACAAAAGAATTTTTTATCACATCCCACTCTGGTATATACTTACTCTTTAAAATATCAATTACTTCATTCAGTAATTCCGGGTTTACATCATTCAATTCTTCCATATCATCGAACAGAACTTCCTGTTTTTGTTCCAGTTCCATAACTTCGTAGTACTTTAAGAATTGACTGAGTTTATTAAAAAGTTCCCTCTTTCCAACGGGCTTAAAGATCTGTCCATTGAAAAAGTTGGAATTATCTATTCTTTCAGCTTTAAAAACCGATGCTGTGTAGGCCAGGATTGGAATATGCTTTAACTGATCGTTGGTTTTAATACGTTTGGCAACCTCCATTCCGTCAATTCCCGGCATTCGTATATCAAGAAGTATCAATGCAGGCAGGGTATGCTTTAGTAATTCAAGGGCAAATTCGCCATTGTCGGCACGCAATATTTCAAGTCCCGATTCAAAAAGAAGCCCTTCTACAGCATCAATATTGGATTTCACATCGTCTACAACCAAAATAAGAGCTGGTTCAAATTTGATATTCAATTTTTCCTCAGGCTGATCGCCCTTAAAAGTATCACCACTGCCGAATTCAATATCGGGGAATTGCAGTTTAAACACCGAACCTTTATTAACTGTGCTTTTCAAAGATATTGTACCTTTCATTTTTTCAACAAGGCGTCGGGAAATGGCCAGTCCTAAACCGGTTCCCCCGTATTCACGGTTCGATTGACCGTATTGTTGTCTGAAGGCTTCAAAAATAACTTCCTGCTGCGATTCATGAATTCCTATACCCGAATCTTCCACCTCAATGGTTAATAAACCTGATGCGTTGTTATTGAATATAAAATCCACTGATATGCCTATAAAACCATGATGTGTAAACTTAATGGCGTTTCCTATAAGATTGAAAAGTACCTGCTTGATTCTTATTTCGTCAATCATAACTGTTTGAGGGAAATTCATGGCAATGGAACTGTTCAGTTCCAGATCCTTTGCTGAAGCTTTTTCTTTAAACAGTAAAATTATTTCCTGTATAAGCTGATTGAGATTTACAGGACGAGGAGTAATCTCGAGTTTTCCGGCTTCAATTTTCGACAGGTCCAGAATATCATTTAAAAGCGACATCAGAAGATTTCCACTGTTCAGGACGGATTTAATCATTTTCCGGTGCTGTTCCGAGTCGAGCTTGTGATAAAGAGCTTCGCTGAACCCAAGAATAGCATTCATGGGAGTCCTGATTTCGTGACTCATGTTAGCCAGAAATTCAGATTTTGCCCTGTTTGCCGAATCTGCTTCCAGTTTGGCGTTTAATAACGCTTTTTCGGTTCGTTTCTGATCGGTAATATCCCAGTTTGTGCCAAGCATGCGTAAAGGCCGGTTATTCTTATCGCGTTCCACGGTTGCCAAAGCCCTGATATTCCTTTCAGATCCGTCGGGTAACACTATTCTGAATTCGGTGTTGTATTCCTTTTCACCCGAAAGGGCCATTTCAATTTCTGAGTTCAGCCGTTTTGAGTCATCCGGGTGGACAGCATCGAGCCACGATGTATAAAAGCCTTCGAATTCCTCTCTTGAAACACCATAGAGAGCAAACATCTGGTCGTCCCATATCAGGTTGTTATTTACAACATCAAAATCCCATATACCAACTTTACCGGCCTTTGTGGCAAGGGTAAGACGCGTAGTAGCCTGCCATAATGCCTCGTCCGCCTTTTTACGTTCGGATATATCGCGCTCTACAAACAAAATATATTCGGGTTTACCATCCGAATCTAAAAGTAATGTAGAATTTACGTCCACATAAAACGGCGATTTATCCTTTCTAATCCCGGTAAATTCATTAATTCGCTGATCCTTACTTCTGGTTACAAGCTTTCGGATGTTGTCTTTCAGTAATCCGTGATCAGAGGGATGGATATATTCAAAAATACTCTTCCCGATAAATGACGATTTTTCGTCTTTAGAGTACCCGTATATTTCGGCTAACTTATCCGATACTAATAAAAGTTTACCTTCCAGCGAAATCATTCCAATTCCATCGGGCGAAGCCAGAATCATGGCTTCGAGCTTTTTATTGCTGACTTTTAACTCTTCCTGGGCAAGTTTAAGTTCAGTTATATCGTGAACTACAGTAAATCTGTACTTTTTGTTTTGTACAATTATATTTTCAGCAGATAATAAAACATGCTTCACCTCCCCGTTTTTAGCTATCAGTTGAGTCTCGAAGTTTTTAAGATTGCCTTGCGCATCTGCGTTATTTAAAATCAAAGAACGGTCTTCTTCTTTTAAAATTCCTAACTCCCAAACTGTTCTTCCAATCACTTCGCCCTGGTCAAAGCCAAATAATTGATAAAACAAATCGTTCACTTCGATGTACTTCCCTGTTTCATAATCGCTTAACCCGCAAGCCGAGGGGTTCAGGTAAAAGAGCCTGGAAAACTTCTCTTCCGAAAATTTCAATAAAGTAATATCCTTGGTAACACCAAATATTACTGGTTTGCCATCCCAGTAACCTTTTGAAACCTTTGTTTCTACAGGGATCAAATCGCCTTTTTTGGTCATTATGGGAACAGGGCATGTTTCCGCCGAGCCCTGTAACATTTCGCCAACAATGCGGCTGGCTTCTGCACGACGGTCGGGAGGATGCACCGTTAAAACCGATTTTCCAAAAAGCTCATCCATGGTGAATCCTAGCCTGTTGGTCACAGTTTTATTCGCATGTATAATGTTCCCTTCCATATCGAGAACAAAAAGAAAATCGTCTATAGTATTGAAAAATGTTTCATAATTAACTCTTGTCTGCTCTAACGCTTCCTCGGCCTTCTTCTGGGTTGTAAGATCCACAAAGCTTTCAAGGAGCTTCATTTTTTTACCCAGAGTAATCTTCTTTACAGTTTTTAGTACCTGAATCTGGGAATTGTTCGATTTTAGAATTATACTTTCGGAATTAATAATCGTTTGCCCTTTGTCGCAAACAAGACAATTATTTACCTGTGCTGAACATATAAACTGATGACAAACCCTGCCAATGATATCCTCTTTTTCACGGCCCAACAGATCGGCAGCATACGAATTTATGCTTTCGATCCGGCGTGTTTCAGGATCAATGATAATAATACCCACTGCAATATTCTCAAGCAGAACCCTTTGAAGGCTTTCTTTTTGAAACAATGCCTTTTGGGTAAAATTATTAAGTATTGAGAGGGTGAGGGTAAAAAGCAGAAGACTGATAATTGTTCCGCCAACGAGAATAAGCAAAATTCTGCTCTGAAAAAAAGTTGAACGCGGAAGTGCCTGCGAATAGTTCAATATCCAGGGACGCTGGCTAAAATTAATTACGTCCGTTTGAATGCGGTTAGCCCTGACATTTACTTCGGTGTTGTCCCTGGCCTGACTATCATAAAGCATCGACCCGCTGGATACAGTATCATTATCATAAATCCGGAGCCTGATGCGATTTTGATTTATTAAATCCCAGTGCCCTACAATTCCCTTCATCAGATCGTTCATACGATAGGGGCTGTAAACCCAGCCCTTCAGGGCTTTCCGCCTTTCGGACACTGTACGGATGGGCATATTTTTTTGATAAACCGGAACGTACATCAATGTCCCGGCCTGCACGTCCTCATTTGTTTCCTGCACAAGAGTCACTTTCCCCGACAAAGCTGCCATGTTCGAATCTCGTGCCATTTCCATTGCTTTGCGACGAATAGGCTCCGAGAACATATCATATCCGAAAGCTCTCAGATTTCTCCCTTCGAAAGGCTCCAGATAAATGATTGATGTTAAAGCCTCCCGGTTAATCCCGGGCTTTACCGAATACTCAGGAAAACCTTCACTTTGGATATGCGCCACGAGTTTTTTTAACCCATCTTTCTCAACCAGGAGTGAAAAACCAAAGCCCTGGATTCCGGGCAAATTTTGGTCAACACGCAATTGCTCATAAAAAGTTCTCCAACTACTACGGGTAACTGTGTCACTTGCTGTAAAAAATGCGGCTCCGCTCCTGAGAATTTGTGCATGCGCCTGTAACCTGGTCGAAATTTTTGTAGTGATGTCAGAACAAGCCGACAGAAAATCGTTATTCGCTTCCTTTTCGACATTCTTATGCGTATTGATTGTGGCCACAATGGTAATGAGGAAACCTAAAAGCATAACAAAGACAGCTTTCCAGAAATCCTGGGTAGCAATTTTGAATAAAAAATTTCGTAACCTCACAGGCAAAATCTTTGAGTTATTGTTTCACTGGCCAGCAAATGCGTCAACACATTCCTTTGGAATCCAATAATAATGCGTATTGTCGGCTTGAGCGACCATAAGCTTTATTAAAGTTAGAAAAAATAACTCCAAAAATTAAATTGCGATTAAATTATTTACTGACTATCGGGATAAATGCATGAAAATAAGATCCCTCAATCCAGTGCCTTCCATTCGGATGATCAAATCCGGGCTTATAGAGTGGAGGGGGATTTAGCGGCTGGACCGCCAAATCCCTCCATAAAATAACTATTTCAATTTCCTTTAACAAATTTATCGATAACAACTTTGCCCTTATTCGTGACTTTTACAAAATATAAACCCGGCGAAAGTTTTTCTGCCGGAAAAATCATCACGCTTTCTTTGGCGCTCTCTTTGGAAATCCTCTGACCTTTAGCATTAAGTATTTCAACATCCACACCCGGTTCCCCGCAATCGATAATCAAATCGGTTTTTACAGGATTGGGATAAATCAGAAACTCCGGTTTATTCTCCTCCCATTTATCATTTGCGGAGGTTCCCGGCGTATTTAAGGGAGTAATATACTTATTTGTATAAAGCCTGTACTCTCCCGGCTGAAGATTAATCTGCTGCGACACGGATGTAACATTCAGTGTGGTTCCGGTAAAATATTCGTACCATGTCCCGGTTTCCTGGAAATTAGGATTAATATTTCCGGCAGCCACATCAAAGTTTCCAAGAACAGTTACCTTCATATCGGTATCAGTGAGGTTAATTCTCTTCAAGGCTCCTGAAACCGACATGTTAATCTCACCTCCGCTGAAGACAGGGTAAGCTTTTCTTAATCCGAGCATTGCCCTGTAAATTTTATAAACGTTATTGAAGCGGGCAGTATCGTCATAATACTCCCATTTTACCGGCTTTTTCCCCGTACGGCCGTTTTGATCAATCGAAATATCGTAACCCAGCTCACCAAACTGCCATATCATTTTTGGGCCAGGAATGGAAAAGAGGAATACAGATGCCAGACCCGATCTGCGAAGAGCTGTATTCAGATATTTTATATTATAAGTAACGAAGTTATTCCCTGAATTCAGGTTTTGATACATTACCCGTTCTTCGTCGTGGCTTTCCATGTAGGACACAAGGCCTGGCTGCGTATAACCTCTTGATGCTGCAGATGCCCACGACAGGTCCGATTTATTATTGTCATGAAATCCCATGGAAGCCTGCGAGAACTGGTAATTTGCATTGCCCCAGATTAACATACCTTTATTGTAAGATGCAAGCACCTTTTCTTCCTCGTTTGGAGCAAACAATTCAAGAATTACATAAGCTTTTGGATTGGCTGTCCACACCACATAGGCAATCCGTTTCAGATTGTCAATCCGTTGATTGTCGTAACTGCTGCCATCGCCTATGGTGTTGGTAAATCCCTTGGCAAAATCGTAGCGAAAACCATCCACTTTATATTCGCTCATCCAGAATTTTGCAACACTATCCACAAACTGACGCGTAACTGCACTTTGATGATTAAAATCGGCCCCCCAGCTAAAAACCTGGTTAGGAGAGGTAACATTATACCATGGATTTAAATCCGACGGCTGATTTTTTGCTGCGTCCCAATACATTCGGGCCCATGGAGCCGAACCAAAAGAGTGGTTAAGCACAATATCCTGAATCACAATAATCCCTAAACCGTGACAGGCATCAATAAAGTCTTTGTAATCCTTTTTGGTTCCATAAGCTTTATCGGGAGCAAAATAAAAGTTAGGATTATAACCCCAGCTATCGTTTCCTTCAAACTCGTTAATCGGCATCAACTCTATAGCATTAACACCCAAATCTTTTAAATAGGAAAGCTTTTCGGTGGCAGCCTTTATGGTACCCTGCGTGGTGAAATCGCGTATTAACATCTCGTATATTACAAGATCTTTCTTGCCGGGAACCGTGTATGAGGTGTTTTTCCAGGTATAAGGTACCTGGCCGGTCTGAAGTACCGATGCACGCTCGAAGGTTTTACCGGAGGGATAAGCAATTAATCCGGGATAAGTTGTTGTTGGAATGTCCTTATCATCATAGGGATCTGAAATTTTTTCCGCATATGGATCGGCAATTCTTATCTGTCCATCTATAAGATATTGAAATATATATTCTTTTTGAGCGGTAAGATTATTCAGGGTTATCCAGAATCTGGCTCCGTCTTTTTTCATGAGATAACTGCTCTGGGGCATCCAGTTATTGAAATCGCCGATTAAATGAACGTATTGTTTGTAAGGCGCATATAAAACCAGCGTAACTGTTTTATCGTCAATGTAGTTTATTCCATTCCGCATACCAGCAGGCACAGCTTCTGTAACAACAGAACTGAAAACACTCACAAAAACCGAGTCGGACAATACAACAGAATTGAAGGTTCCGGTTACTTTAATCCAATAGTCACCCGGATTTGTAAAAGTAATAGTTTCACTAATTTTAGTTGTATCGCTCAGTGTTTTGACAACGGTTCCATTGAGCGAAACTGACAAAACTGATTTTTTAGTTGCCACCCCAGCCACTGAAACTGACTGGTTGATTTCTTTTATCAGGGTTTCGGCAGGACTGGTTAAATCCACAGCAAAAACATCTTCGTAAACATTAACAAAAATATCCTGGTTATTAATTGCTTTGCCTTCCAGTTTGGAATCGGAACTCCGGAAAACAAAAGCAAGCTTTAGTATTTTTTCGTTAGCAGGCACTCCATAATATGCCCGTATATTCGGAGAAAGAGTAAATTCATAAATATTGGCCGAAACTCTTGTTAGCTTGGTTTCGGGAGTATTAATACCCCAGTTTGTTTTAACATACTTCCAGTCGGTTGAAGAGGTACTTGCAGTAGTAATAACACCTGTATGTGCATACACATCGCCTGCATAATCTTTCAACCCCATATTACCCTGGGTTGCATCAAAGGTTATTTTCACCAAAACATTGTCAGTTGGAAGTTCCGGATTGGAAACGACCACTTGTGCGGATACTTCCGCAAATAAAAAAAGAATGAAAGCAAGAAAGAAAATAAAGCGGTTAAGTAAAGAATTATTCATAACATAATGAGCTTTGGAAAGGCTTACAAATTTAAAAACGAAGATGACCGGTGAACAGAGAGTTCGACCGGACATCTTCGTTTATTATCAACTGTTCATTTTTAATTTTGTTGAACAGTATAAGTACCGTCAGCAAGATTCAGGGTAATGGTATAATTGCCTGCGGCAGCAATTGCAATATTTGCCCCACCTTTTGCAAGGTTTCCAGCCGAACCGCCATAGTTGATATCCCAGCTGTCGTTCGCACGGAACTTAATTTCGCCGGCAACAAGGTCGGTGGTAATTGTCCATGTATTGTTTGCACCCGGAGTCATGTTCAGGTCAGTACTCCATCCGCCAGTAGCATCACCAATCAGTCCCCATTGGGTTACGGAATACTTGTATTTCAATGGCTCGGAGAGGTCGAGCATTACAGAATAGGTTCCTGGTGTTGCAACAGGAATATTGTCGCCACCAGCTTGAACTTTACCATCTTTTACACCGTAATTAAGTCCCCAGTCATCATTAGCACGGAATTTAATTTCGCCTGCTGTTAAAGGAATAGTAGCAACCCATTGTCTTAAAGCTGAACTATAAACCATATTCTGATCGGAATTCCACTGGTCGGCAGTTGAACTACCAATTACACCCCAGGTTGTTTTGGTGGCTGTATAAGTTAAGTTCGCAAGATTGATGTTGAAATGATAGTAACCAGCAGAACCAAGACTCAGGTTATCACCGGAAGTGCTTAATTTACCAGCAGCATCACCAGCTCCGTAGTTAGGACCATCCCAGTTTTTCTGGCTTACGAATTTGAATCCGTTAGGATCGGTAATGTCGGCATAACCTTGAACAATCTGGTCGGTAGCCGAATTCATAAGAGAATCTTTTGCTCCACCAGGATTCCATCCCTGATAAGCGCCTGCAATCCACAAGGTAACAATTGCCTGGGGGGTAGTAAAGGACACTTCGGGACCATAGGAAGTACCTGCAACGTTGGTTGCATAAGCACGAACATAGTAGGTTGTTAAACCTTTAAGGTTCGACAGTTCGCTGGTAAATGCACCTGAACCGGTACCATCGGTAGTTTTATTGCCTTCTACCGTGGGGTTTTGTGCAGTACCGTAAACAACACCACGAGCTGTGATATCAGCTCCTCCGGTGTTGGTAATGTTACCTCCACCTTTGGCAGTTGTTCCTGTTGTGGCTGTAAAAGCAGCAGTGGTAACGGTAGGTTTAACCGGAAGAGTTGTAAATTCAATTTGTTTTCCGTAGATGGTACCGTTGCTGCCGGTTGCATATGCACGGGCATAATACTTGGTTGCATAGTTAAGACCGCCAATGGGAACATTAAATGTTGCCTTTGTATCAGTTCCTTCATAAACGACTTTACTATTTTCAATAGTAGGCTCTGTACTTGTTGAGTAGCAAACACCTTTTTCAGAAAAACCATCGCCCTGAGCTACTACAAACCCTATAACAGTTGCCGAATCGGATTTCAGGTTCAGCACCTCTGAAGTTGTTAATCTTGAATTCAGTTTCACATCTTCTTCATCTTTTGTACAGGCAGTTATTATTCCTGCGATAACAAAAAAGGAGATGAGTAATTTATATAAAGCTAATTTTTTCATACCGTATTTATAAAATTATATGTACTGGTCTTTTTGATTTAGCGGATCTGCAAATGATTTATTTGCAGATCCTGCCTCTCTTTAGTTATTTTTAACTATGGTATAGGTACCTGTTTCCGAACCCTGAGTAGGATTGGTAATTGTAAGCGTAATGGTATAATTACCAGCAGTTACTGCAATGTTAGCACCATCATGCGTCAACTTATCGGGAGTACCACCCATGTTCCATGCCCAGCCATCATTCAATCTGAACTTAATATCACCAGCTTTCAGCGTAATGGTAATCTTCCAGGTTCCGGTAGCAGCATCGTAATCCATTTTCTGGTCGGGACTGTCCCATCCGTTTGGAGTTGCGGAACCAACCAAACCAATCTGATAAGCTTCAGTTGTATAGGTAAGGGCTTTGGTATCTACTGTTAAACGGTGCCAGCCATTATCAGACGGAGTAATGGCAGTACCATTCACCTTGAGTGCTCCACTATTATCACCATATACTGTTCCTGCATCAGGATCTTTTAAAGTATAAGGTTTGGTTTTGTCCAATTTTACAAAACCGGTATATTTTCCATCACCAAGCGCCGATTCAACCTTACCGGTAACAACGCTGTTTGAAACCAAATCCAGACGAGGTAACCCGTAAACTGTTACATCTGCAGTCTGAATCTGCGAAATATACTCCAGAGGATTAGCTGTTGTGCCTACAGCTCCGGTACCGGCATCTACAACCAATACAGCACGGAAGCGGAAGTCAACAGACGAAACCTGATCGGCAGGTAACTTTTTCAGTAAAATTGAATTTAAGTCGCTAACTGAAATTTTAATAGAATCGTTTTGCACTGAATTGGCAATAACCACAGGATTAGCGAATTTAGTACCAGCCTTGGCTGCTTCCAGAAAATAATTGGCCGAAGCGCTGAAGCCAGGATTAACAGGAGTACCTTTGAATAACAGAATGTTATTACCATTGGCCCTGGTAAGAGCCAGATTAGGTAACTCCGAAATAGCCGGAGCTTCGGGAGTATGCATCATGGTAACCTTATCGCCGTCCTTTTCGCACGATACAAGCATGCTGATGATACCCGCAAAAAACATATATATAAATAATTTCTTGTTCATGGTTCTACAGTTTAAATATTAATAACCAGTGTTTTGTTTAATGTTTGGATTAGCCGAAACTTCAGAACCCGGAATTGGGAATATGTTTCTGTACGATTCGGTTTGAGCACCGGTATAAGTGCCGCCTTTCCATTGCCATTTGTAGGTTCCGTTTGTAAACTGACCGAAGCGAACCAGGTCGGTACGACGCTGAGCTTCATAATAAAATTCACGTCCACGTTCGTCGAGGAGGAATTTATCAGTCAACTGGGCAGTGGTGATGTTGCCGGAAGTATTTCCATAGGCGCGCTGACGAACAAGGTTGATATCAGCTACAGCACCAGCTTTGTCGCCAAGGCGGTAAAGGGCTTCAGCTCTCATTAACAAAGCATCGGCATAGCGGAAAATAGGGAAATCGGTACTTGCAAAAGCTGTGTTATAATTCTCAGCCTGAGAGCCATTCGCATTTTTTGCGGTAAATTTGTAAACGCCAATACCATAGTCGCCGCTGGATGAAGGACTGGGGATATTCATGCTTTTCTTCATTTTCAGAAGAACACGTTTGTCTTTAGCCTGCGAGAACAAAATATCGCTTGCAGGAACCGGATTGTTACCATAGGTAGCTAAAGTATCAACCAAAACATTCATAAAATCTTTGCGTGCACGGTTACCATTCCAGTTTGTGTTGGAAGTTAAACCATGAAAATCTTCAGCACGAACATAAGTTGCGTCACTGCTCGATTCAATAAGAAAGGTTGTTCCAACATAACCCTGGATATTGGTACCATCCTGAGCCCATGCAAAAATCATTTCGGGGTTATGGATGCCGTCATTGTCAGCAGCAAAATTCTGACGATAGTTGGTAGCCAGAGAGTATTTTCCGCTGCTGATTACCTTTTCAGCATATATTTTACAGCTGTCCCATTTTGCGGTACCTGTATAAACTTCGGCATTGAGATACAAACGTGCAAGCAGCATCCATGCAGCAGCTTTATCAGCCTGCGGATACGAGAATTTTGGTTCTCCGAGTTTTGTTTCGACATCCTTCAGTTCCTTAACAATATAATTGAAAAGGTTAACACGGCTTATCTGTTTTGGATAGAATTTACCAACACCGTCGGCTTCGGTTGTAAAAGGAGGATTTCCAAAAAGGTCCATGTGCCAGGTATAAGCTAAAGCTCTTAAGAAGCGGGCTTCGGCATTATACTGAACAACGGTTGGATCGCTATTGCCATTGGTATTTTTGATAAAATCGTTGGCATAAGTAATACTTAAGCCTAAACGTTGATACAACGCTGTAAGAAAAGGATTGGTAGCACTCCATGTCTGGGTGTTCAGGTCGGCAATACCAACATCGCCCCATGCACAGATTGCTTCATCAGTAGTAATTTCCTGTACATTCCACAATGCTCTCATGGTTGTAAAGAAGTTCTCGTCGGAAGCGCTGATGTCGGCACCACCGTTGGCACCCTGACCAGCAATGATAAAGCTTGCATAAATCTTGCCTAACACTTGTTTCATGTAAGCAGGGTCATCGTTCAGGTTCCCCGTAAGAATCATGGTTGGGTCTTGTGGGGTTACATCCAGGTCTTTCACGCACGATACCATCATCGTTAATGAAAGCATTATTCCAAATATGATATGTTTTTTATTCATAATTTTCTTCTTTTTGAATATTAATAGCTTAAACTTACGCCAAACATGAAGGTGCGCGGACGAGGATAAAAGTTATTATCGATGCCACCGGAAACTTCAGGATCGATACCTTTATACTTGGTAACCGTAAGAGCATTCTGAACTGTAAAGCTTAAACGCACACCTACTTTGCTGATTAAGTTTTTGAAGCTATAACCGGCACTGATGTTGTCGAGTTTGAAGAACGAAGCGTTTTCTACAAAGTAATCAGATGTAAACTGACGTTTCACAAATTTGGTATCATCCAGGAATTTTGGGAAGTTCTTAAAGTAACCTATCTGATACATCTGGTCTAACGAAGCGCCTGCAGCTAACTGATTGTAAACGTAGTTACCAATGCTTGAACGTGTGGATGCTGCTAAATCGAAGTTTTTATAAGTAAAGCGTGCTGAGAAACCAATCAGGTAGTCGGCAACAGGATTATGATAGATATATTTGTTATCGTTGTTACCGTTGATGGTACCACCTTTACCGGCTAAATCCACATATAAACCTTCGATAGGACGTCCACTCGGATCGTAAACCTGTTTGTTAACAAAGAAAGAATATGCAGGATAACCTACACGGGTAACCTGTTTTTCACCAGTCATACCATCGCCGTAAAGAACGCCGATAAATTTAGGATCGTCGGACATCAAAAGCTTTGTGATCTCATTTTTATTATATGTGAAGTTAACTCCAAGGTTAAGACTCATATCTTTGCTTGAAACAGGAATTACATTCAAAGAGACTTCAATACCCCTGTTTTTGAGACTGCCAACGTTAGTCATCAAGGTATTTGAGAAATTGCTTCCTGTAGGAATGGTTACTCTGTTCAAAAGATCATCGGTAACACGATTATAAAGGTCGATAGAACCTGAAACCCGATCTCTGAGGAAAGCAAAGTCAAGACCCACGTTTTGTGTGGTTGTTTCTTCCCATTTGATAAATGGATCGTATGGATCAGGACGCAGAGTAGGAATATATTCGCCACCTATTAAATAGTAATTACCAACCGAGGATTCTCTGTAAAACGCTTGTGCTGGATAGTCGCTGTCACTTATATCCTGCTGCCCTGTAACACCCCAGCCCAAACGTAATTTAAGATCAGAAATAGCATTTACGTTTTTGAGGAACGACTCGTCCTTTATTTTCCAAGCAAAAGCTGCTGCTGGGAACAAACCCCATTGATTATCCTTGGCAAAACGCGAAGAACCATCATTACGCAAGGTTAAGGTAAGTAAGTACTTTTCAGCAAGTGTGTAATTTAAACGACCAAAGAAAGATACAAGATAGTTTTCAGTAAATGGTTTCCTTCTAACTGGAAT
>JAJYAG010000235.1 GCA_021779665.1 Bacteroidota bacterium
CTCGATTCGTATAACAATGCATTTCAGAGTTCTGAGTCAAAGCACAAGAATGTTTCGCTGCACCATATCACGCTTGGATTGAACTCGAGTTTATTAAACAAGTCCATTCTTATTTCCAAAATCAGGGAACGTACACAGGGCCTTGTTGTTGGTGTGGAGAGGAATGGAAGACGTATCTTAAATCCTGAATCGAATCTTGTATTTGAGTTGAACGATAAGATTTGGATTGTAGGCAACGAAAAAAGGATTCAGTTGCTATTCAAAGAGTTTAGCGGAGATCCGGAATAAGCTCAGTCAAAAATGTTCTTTTTTCGGGCATCAATATAGAAAGTAATCTCCTTCTTCTGATAATCAATCCGAGCCTTAGTATTAAACAGAAAATCACCTCCAATCAGGCCGGTTATTCTTTTGTCGCTCATTTTCGCGTAAAGTTCGTTGATATGGCTCAAATCCATAAAAATGGCATTCACCTTTTTCCATGTATGATTGCCAATGGTGAAGTTTTTCAGAACTCCTGCTAAAGTATCTATTTTGCCTGGCCCCAAACCGGAAGAAATAATTTCATCGTAATCTATATCAATCGGATGTGCAGAAATGTTCTCTTTATCGAAAACTGTCCTGGAAGCTCCGGTGTCTATGATGATATCGCGTTTTATGTCGTTTATAATTGTTGAAATGAAAATATGATAGCTTCCCTGGTCTATTTCGACTATTTCGAGCGGGATTTTAATTTTTGCCATGCGTGAGCGGATTTTATATTTAAACAATTATGTGGAGGCTTATGTGCAACGAAAATAAAAAAAGCCGGAGAAAAAACTCCAGCTTTTCTTTTGAAGTAATATCGGATTATAAAAGATTCATATCTTTTAAAACAGTGTTCATGCTGCGAACAGCTTCTGCACTCTTGTTAAAAGTAGCCTGTTCGTCACTGTTGAGTTTGTAGTCAACAATTTTTTCCCAGCCGTTACGGCCAATTACCACAGGAACGCCGAGGCAGATATCCTTCTGACCGTATTCACCGTCGAGTGAAACGCAGCAAGGATATACTTTTTTCTCATCGCGTACAATGGCTTCAACAAGAGCAGCTCCGGCAGCGCCTGGTGCATACCATGCAGAGGTACCTAAGAATTTGGTTAAAGTAGCGCCTCCAACCATGGTGTCGGCAACAACTTTATTTAATGCTTCGGTATCGAGCAATGTCGAAACGGGAACACCGTTATAATTTGCGAAACGGGCGAGAGGAATCATGGTTGTATCACCGTGACCACCAATTACAACTCCGCTGATATCGCTGGCAGGAGCATTAAGAGCAAGGCTCAGGTAGCATTTGAAACGTGAGCTGTCCAGAATACCACCCATACCAATTACACGGTTTTTTGGCAAACCGGTAGCTTTAAGTGCAAGGTAAGTCATGGTATCCATAGGGTTGCTGATAACAACCAAAATGGCATTTGGAGAATATTTCAGAACGTTTTGTGCAACGTCCTTAACAATACCGGCATTAATACCAATTAATTCCTCGCGGGTCATCCCTGGTTTACGGGGTATACCGGAAGTGATAACAACTACGTCGGAATCTGCTGTTTTGGAATAATCGTTGGTAACACCTGTAACGCGTGTATCAAAGCCCAATAATGTTGCGGTCTGCATCATATCAAGAGCTTTACCTTCTGCAACACCTTCTTTAATGTCGAGCAATACTAATTCGCTGGCCAATTCTTTTTGAACCATCACATTTGCGCAGGTTGCTCCAACATTACCAGCACCAATCACTGTAATTTTACTCATAATCAATTATTTTTATTTAATCTTCCTTTAATTTTAAAGAACGCTAAAATAGCAAAAAAGTTGATTGAGGTACCGGTGTTGTGAATTATTTAACAATAACTTCATAATCCTGTATAAGCGGCTGATTGTCAATAAAATTGAAGAGGGTTAACTGACGCATGTTATAAAAATACGTCCAATAATTTCTTAAAGCTTCCAGATACGACCGTTTTGAATTGTCTTTTTCTTTTAAAGCATCGTTCAAGTTCAAAACATCAATTTTACCTATTAAGAACCTTTGCTTGGTAACGTCGTACCGGTTCTGGGCAATTGTATCGGCCTTGGCAGCAATAACCACCTGATCATCCTGAATATTAAACTGCATTACCTGTACAAAGATATTCTGTTCAAAATCGGCCTGTTCCTGACCAATCTGAACATCAACAAGTTCCTGGTTCGATTGAGCCATCTTAACCCTTCCTTTACCCTGTCCCCAATCCACAATAGGAATAGTAAAGCCAATCCTGAAACGTTGTTCGTTCTGAAACGGATCCTGATAAACTTCGGGTAAATCGCTGGTAGCACTGTGTGTTAAACCGTACGATGCATAGAGGTCGACACTGCGTCCCCGTTGGCCTTTAGCTCTTGCAACTTCGCGCTGGGCTTCAATAGTGCGCCGCTCGCGGTTTATTACATCGGGGTTATTCTGAGTTGCAAGTTCGAGTACCTTTTGATAATCCATTTGCAAAGCAGGAATGGCATCTGGAGAAATTAATTCGAAGTTCATTTTTTCGTTATAGCCCAGGAATGAACGGAGTCTCGACTTTTGAAGTTCAAGATCTATTTCAGCACGGTTTAAGGCGGTGCGCGCGTTCAAAAGGCTGAGTTCCATCTGAAGCAGGTCGTTTTGTGCAATTGTTCCGATATTATAACGGCCTTGTGCAATCTTAAAAAGTGTATCGCTATTGTTATAGTTTATTTGAGCAATACGGAGGTTCAATTGTGCCGAAGCAAGATCGAAGAAACGTGCAATTGCGCGGATTGAAACCGATTCGAGTGCATCGATGTAGTTCTTTTTAGCTTCTTCGAAAATCAGAGGCTCAATTTTTTTATCCCAGCGAAGTTCGTTGAATGCAAAAATGGGTTGGCGGTAACCAATACGAAAAGGTGTTGAAAGGTATCTTGTAGAACCATCTACATTTATTTCGTCGTTTCGGTTGAGTTCGCTTTCCACAAAAATACTCCCGCCGGTAGCTCCAATATTCTGTCCAAGCGAAAGATTGGCAAGATTGCTGATACTTTTGCGTTCAACAAAAATTTCTTTACCCTGGTCGCTTGTTTTTTGCTGGAAACTGCGGTTAAGGTTGGGGATTTGACCTGTCAGGGTAAGGCTTGGCAGGTATGCTGCTTTGAAACTCCTGTATTGCCAGTAACTTGCGCGAAAACGGTGCTTGGCCAGAATAGCGTCGGGCGATTGTTCCTGAGCTATGCGTATTACATCCTGTAAAGTAAATCTGGCAGTGGTACTTTGCGAATGACCTGTAAATGGCCAAATAAGCATTAATGCTATAATAATAGAAAATCGATTCATTTTAAAGAATTTATTCATAACGTAATGACTCAATTGGATCTCTCTCTGAAGCTCTTTTTGCAGGAGAATAGCCAAAAATAACACCAACTCCTACCGAAACAGCAAAAGCAACAACTACTGAGAATAACGAAATAATTGTCACAATATTGAGAAATCTGCTAATTAATACTGATGCAATCACCCCAAGTACAACCCCAATTATCCCTCCTGATACACTTATTAAAACAGCTTCGGCGAGAAATTGGACAACAATATCTTTCTTTTTTGCACCAATTGCCATACGGGTGCCAATTTCCTTAATACGTTCCATTACCGAAGCAAACATGATATTCATAATTCCGATGCCGCCCACGATAAGCGATATACTGGCAATAGCGCCGAGCACAAAGTTGAAAATTTCCTTGGTGCGCTGCTGTTGCTTTAAAAGGAGTTCGGGAACGGTTATTTCATAATCCAGCACGTCCGAATGGCGGCGGAGTATCATACGCGACATCACTTCAACAGTTGCCTGCACATCCTCGGTTTGCTTCACCTGGACCACAATTTTATCGAGCTGATGATAGTTTTTTACTTTCTGACTTCTGTTTCGGCGACGTGCAGCTTCCTGCACCTTAAGTGCATTTACCATGGAGCGGTCCTGGTACCGGAGCAGCGCTGTTTTAATAGGAACAAAAATATTGTCGTTTATCACATTTACACCGGCATTCTGGTAGCCCGAAAGTTTAATATTGTTACGTTCCAGAACTCCCACAATTTTCAGCCAGTTCTTGCCAAATTTGATATACTGACCAATAGGATCCGATTGCGGAAAGAATTTACTCTGAATATTTGCTCCGATAACACAAACTGCCATGCCTTTCTCCGATTGTGCAGAGTCAAAGTAGACGCCTTTTTCGAGTTCAAGGTTATAAATTTCGAAGTAATGGTTATTTACACCAAGAAGCTTGGTTTGAAACTTCATGCCATTCTGATAGGCATTGTTGTTAATAATAACCTCAGGGCTGACCAGCTTCACTGTGGTAAGAGTAGTCTGAATAGCATTTACATCGGCGAGAGTCAAACCTTTTGAGAGTTTCTTCTTCTTTTTATTTGTATCATCCACTTCTTCGCCTGATGCGGCCTGATCATCATCATTCTCAATCAAAGGAAACACAACGATATTGTTTACCCCAACCATTTTAATCTGTTCGAGAATTTCCTGCTGAGCACCTTTTCCAATAGCCAGCATTGTAATTACGGCGGCAACTCCGAAAATAATTCCCAATGCTGTAAGGATGGACCGAAGTTTATTCGACATGATAGCTTCAAAAGCTATCATAATGTCGTGTAAATAGGCTTTGTAAAACCTCATTTTTTCTTGTTTTGAGGTTTATTCATTTTTACCTGCATGGGAACCGGAGCCTGCGAAGGAGTGCTTTGAGGAACCTGCTGGGCCAGTTTTTCCTGATCCTTTTTCTTTTTAGCGGCACGTTCCCTGATTTCAGCCTTCAGATCTTCACCTCTCCAGCCAAAACTTTCAGGCTTTTCAGGAGTTGCCAGGTAAACAACATCATCTTCATCCAGCCCCTTTTCAATAATCACATCAGTCTCATTCATTTCACCAAGTACCACAATTTGTTTATTTCCGCCTTTGGTATAAACAAACGGAATACTGTCCTGACTGTGTATTGCTTCAATGGGGAGGTATTTTACATTCTGGAATGTGTCTATAATAATTGCATTGCTGGTGGTCATATAAGGGCGCAGAATAGCGTCGAATTCGTTTACACGCAATACAACCTCAAACACTTTTGAATCGGTATTTGGTAACTGTTCTCCAACGTTCGACACATTTGTAATAAGGCCGGTGAATTTCTTTTCGGGGAAAGCGTCAATTCCAATTTTTACTTTCTGACCTTTTTTAACCTTGCTGATATCGATTTCGGAAACGTAGGTTTTTGATATCATCACCGATAAGTCAGGAAGCGTGGCAACATTGGGTTCCCAGGAGTTTATCGTAGAACCTACCTTGCGGCGTTGTCCTCCCCATTCTTTCACGTAAATAACCATGCCTTTTTTGGGCGCACTAATGGTAAATTTGTTCATTACCGCCATTATTTCATCGCGGCGACGTTCCATGCGGTTAAGGTTAATGGTAGCTTCTTTCATGGTAGCCTCAGCCTGACGTACTTTGAGCTTATAATCCTTCCGGGCAGCCTCGTAGGATCTTATGGATTTATCAAGGCTGATCTGTGCCTGCCGTATAGTTGCAGGAGGTTCGAATTTGGATTGTTCCAGGGTTATCTGTTTATCTTCCTGATCGTATTTCAGGTTGATAAGCTGGTCGCGCAGGTTTCGGAGACTGATGGATGTGTCGAGCTGAACTCTTGTAAAGTCAGCACGCCGTTTTTCAAGATCGTCCTCAGCTTCACGAAGTTTGGTTGTGATTTCGGTGCGGTCGAGCATGGCAACATACTGCCCTGAATCCACATAAGTGCCTTCGGGAATCAGGTCCTGGATTTTAACCTGGTATAAACGGATGTTTTCGCTGCGTAGCTCGGTTGGTGCCATAATGTTTACTGAGTTCATGGCTTCGAGCTCACCGGTGACATTAATGAGAATGTCGAACTGTCCTTTTTTAACTTTGGAAAAAAGCTGGGCAGTTTTAGGTTTGCCACTTTTACCAAAAACAACAACAAGTGCCAGTAAAATTACAGACACTACGGCAATAATAATTTTCTTTTTCCTTTTCATGGAAGGTTAGTTAATAAAATTTAGGTTTGAAAAACTGAAAAGCCCTCATGTAATCAGCATTGCGTAATGCTTTATGAATTTTTCAGGCTTTTCAGATTTAGTTAATTGTAAAAACAACAATAATTAAGCCAAAACATATGTAATTAAATCATCGATTTTATTACATCAATAATGGTATTTGCAAGTTTATCGGCTTTTTCGGGAGTTGAACTTTCGGCGTAAATACGGATTATTGGTTCGGTATTCGACTTGCGAAGGTGCACCCATTCTGTTGGGAAATCGATTTTTACACCGTCGATATCGTTTACCTGTTCGGTCTTGTATTTGTCCTTCACTTTTTCGAGAATCGCATCTACATTGATTCCTTTTGTGAGTTCAATTTTATTTTTCGAAATAAAATAAGGCGGATAGGTTGCCCGCAATTGCGAACACTTTTGTCCGGATGTGGCGAGATGACTCAGGAAAAGTGCAATACCCACGAGAGCGTCGCGGCCATAATGAGATGCAGGATAAATGATACCGCCGTTTCCTTCGCCGCCAATAACAGCCGAAGTTTTTTTCATGGTGGCCACTACATTCACTTCGCCCACTGCAGCGGCGGTATAGTTTCCTCCGTGCTTAACGGTAACATCTCTCAAAGCTCTGGAGGAGGAAAGATTCGATACTGTATTTCCTTTTTCCTTCGAAAGAATATAATCCGAAACGGCAACCAATGTATATTCTTCGCCAAACATGGTACCGTCTTCGTTGATAATTGCAAGTCGATCAACGTCAGGGTCAACAACAAAACCGAGGTCGGCGCCTTTTTCTCTGGTCACTTTTGAAATTTCGGTAAGATGTTCGGGTAAAGGCTCGGGATTATGAGGGAAAATTCCGTCCGGCTCGCAATAGAGTTCGATCACTTCTTTAACGCCAAGAGCTTTTAACAGCTTTGGAAGTACAATTCCACCAACCGAATTTACACAGTCTATACTTATTTTAAATCCCTTCTTGGATATAGCTTCTTTGTTAACATATTTAAGGGCAAGTACTTCGTCAATATGGATCTGGGTATAATCCATTGTTGTTGTTTTGCCGAGGTTGTCAACTTCAGCATAGGAGTACTCATCTTTTTCGGCCATGGATAGAATCTCTTTTCCATCTTTGTCCGAGATAAATTCGCCTTTACTGTTTAAAAGCTTCAGCGCATTCCATTGCTTTGGATTATGACTTGCAGTGAGAATGATTCCGCCCGAGGCTTTTTCTTTTGTTACTGCTATTTCAACTGTAGGAGTGGTGGCCAATCCAATATCTATTACATCGATACCCAATCCGTTAAGGGTTCCGATAACAATTTGCTGAACCATTGGACCTGAAATTCTGGCATCGCGGCCAACGATTACACGCGATTTGGCTCCGGCAGGTTGTTGGTTTTTAATCCAGGTTCCGTAGGCTGATGTGAATTTAACAACATCCAGCGGGGTTAATCCATCGCCTGGCTGGCCTCCTATGGTTCCCCTAATTCCTGAAATCGACTTAATGAGAGTCATTCTGATCTAAATTAATTAATAAATACACAAAATTATTCGAAGAAGCGAATTAGAAACATTTTTAGGTAAATTAGTTTTAAAATAAATTACAAAACGTGTAATTATCGCATTGATTGTTTATTTTTTCCACATTTTTGTACTGACAAGTACGTGGAATTAATCATGATGCCAGTGCTAAACCGTAAACATAGATTATGAGGTTATTTCTGAACTTCAGTCCCAATCTTATTTCAACCTTAATGAAGGTGTTGAAACCGGTTTTGTTGCTGTTAGGTTTAGTTGTTTCACATAACCTCACTGCCGGTCCGGTTGAAAATAACCTGAATTTCGACTTCTATTCGCAGGAGCACGGACTTTCAAGCAACCAGATACACTGCATATTTCAGGATTCGAAAGGATGGATGTGGTTTGGAACAACTCAGGGCGTTTGCCGTTTCGACGGATATAAGTTTACTGTCTTTAAAAACGATCCCGAAGATCCTTCCAGTCTGAAAGGAAACCTGGTACGCACCATATTTGAAGACCATAAAGGAGACCTGTGGATTGGAACTGAAAACGGAGGATTAAACAAGTTTAACCGGGATAAGGAGAATTTTACCCAGTACTTTGCAGGAGGCAAAGACCCTTCTCTTAAAGATGCCACCGTAATGGCAATACTTAAGGATTTGAAAGGGAATTTCTGGATCGGAACCGGTACCAACCTTTTTTTAATGCACAACGAAACACTGCTCGAAAAGATAACTCCAACAAACGCCGGATTTAATGAATATATCAGGGTAATACAGCCCGATAAGCTTGGCCGGATATGGATGGGAACCAACAACGGATTGTGGATATACGATCCGTCGAAGAATACAATTCAGAAAGTTAATCTGCAGCAAAACATAAAAACCAACCAGGAAATATGGGCGATCTACCCGGACGATGATGGGATGATGTGGATAGGAACTTATTCCAGCGGACTTATCCTTGTGGATCCCGCTTCGCTGGGCATTAAATACATTGCTCTTGATCCCGGTAACGAAAGGAGTGGAACAATCAGGGCCATTTCAAAGGACCATAACGGTAAGTACTGGATAGGAACCCGCGGGGGGTTATATATTTATGAAAAGAATAAAGGCATTACTGCATTTTATTACCACGATGAGCGTGAACCAAAAAGCCTTGTCAACAATTCTGTTCAATGCATATACCATGATACAAGAGGTGATGTGTGGATTGGAACCCGCAACGGAGTTAACTTTCTTATTGAAGAGCGTCAAAATATAAGGGGATACAAAGGATTAACAGGCGATAACAGGTATCTTAACTGTGGCGAGGTTTATTGCTTCTGGAGGGATGGGAAAGACAATCTCTGGATTGGTACCGAAAGCGGTGGTATTAATATTCTCGACCGGCAAACCGGAAGGTTCAGGTATCTTACAGCCAGAAGAAGATCG
>JAJYAG010000236.1 GCA_021779665.1 Bacteroidota bacterium
GCCGCTAAATCCCCCTCCTCCAAATATCATAGACTTATTGTCATTCTGAACGAAGTGAAGAATCTGTTTATAGTATGAAAATGTAAAAGTTAAAAGGCTTTAATATTGAACTTCATTCCTGTTTAAGTTTATCAAAGTCAATGAATAAAAATATAAGTTCAGATATTTTAAAACCCAGGCCCCATTTCGAAATTCTTGATGGATTACGAGGTGTTGCGGCTCTGGCGATTGTTATTTTTCATTTTATGGAATGGGTTTATCAGCCCGCTCAGAATTTTATCGGACATGGGTTTCTGGCAGTAGATTTCTTTTTCTGTTTATCGGGATTTGTTATAGGATATGCTTACGACAGCCGCATCAGTAAAATGGGGGTTAAGGAGTTCTTTAAATCACGGCTGATAAGGTTGCATCCTCTGGTTGTTCTGGGAGCGGTATTAGGGATATTGGGTTTCCTCTTCGACCCGTTTTCCAATGCTTCGGAAGCTTATAGTGCCGGTAAGCTGATTTTGTTATTCATCTGCACTATGCTTCTTATTCCCAATCCTGTCATGGAGGACCGTTCTTTTAACCTGTTCGGTTTAAATGCGCCCGCATGGTCGTTATTCTGGGAATATATAGCCAATATCTTTTATGCCTTTATACTTTGTAAGCTTAAGCGTCGCTACCTGGCGATATTGTTAATACCTGCAGCGGCAGCTCTTTTTTTCGTGAGCTACCGTTCGGGCAACCTTTTGGGAGGATGGAGCAAAAGCACCTTCTTGGATGGCGGCATTCGGGTTTCTTACTCGTTTATAGCCGGACTGCTTATTTACCGGTACAACCTGAAAATCAAAAACCGGCTTGGTTTTATTAGCCTTGCTGTTTTGCTGTCGTTAGCGTTTCTGATGCCTCAGTTTAAATGGAACTGGCTGGCCGAATTAATGGTGGTATTGCTTTATTTCCCATTATTGGTTTCGTTAGGAGCTGGCGCTGTTTCACCCCGCAGATCAAAGCGGCTGTGTGATTTCTCAGGGAAAATCTCTTATCCTTTATACATGACCCATTATGCAGCAATATGGGTGTTTGGAAATTATTTTACTACTTACAAGCCCGGAACATGGGAGCTGGCAGTAATTATAACCACAGGAACAATCCTGCTGATTGGCTTTGCCTATCTGGTGATGGTCTTTTATGATATTCCTGTGAGGAGGTATTTGAGCAGCAAGAGGGAGGGAAAGCCGTAAATTAAGAGGTCACCGCTAACGCGGCTTATAAAATCAACTTAACTGCTTTTCTACAAAGAGGTCACCGCTAACGCGGCTAAATGCCAGTTAAAAAGTCCATCGAAGCGGTCACCCTCTCCAATTGGAGAGGGCAGGGGTGAGGTACCTTTGGGGCAAAATCAGGTAGTAGGCGATAGGTATTAGGTATTTAGGCTGTAGGAACCACGAACTCAGTAACCGTAAAGCAACCAGCAACCCGCACCCCGTAACTCGTTATGCATCCGGAATATTTGGCTCTACCAACCTTTTTAATTTTTCCATTGACTCCTGCCAGCCTAAATAGCACATCTCTGTTGGGATAACATCGGGTATCCCTGTTTGTGTTGCAAAAATCTCTGTGCCGCACAATACCTTTTTTAACTCTATGGTTGTAATCATTTGGCCTGGCATATTGGGGTCATCAAACTGGTCGGTATATTTTATCAATTCATTGGGTTTTATCTCTAAATATTCCCCGCCAAAGGAATGGCTGTTTCCTGTTGTGAAATTTGTAAACGACATTTTATATGTTCCGCCCACTTGAATATCCATGTGATGAACCTTACAGGTAAATCCAAATGGCGGTAACCACGATGCCATGGCGTCAGCATCGGTAAATGCTTTGAATACCTTCTCCGGTTCGGCTGACAGAACCCTGTGTATTTTAACTTCGTTTTTTGTCATTGTCTTTTTGTTTAGAGATGTAATAAAATAGAGTTGTTTCTTGTTTCAGCGGTCCTGAACTTCGAACTTTTCGCCAACATAACGGATGGTTGCCTTACAAAGCCTTTCAAGAACATCCAGGTTGATATCCGATAGTTTCTTTACATAAATACAAGCTTTGCCCATTTTAAACTTACCTAAGCCCTCAAGCAGTTTGTTATTGTCGTCGCCAGGTGAGAAAACATAAAGGGAGAATTCGGGTTTTCTTGGGGAAAAGCCGATAATCAGGGAATCGCCCTCGTGACCGCTTGCATATTTATAATGGTAACTCCCAAAGCCAACGATCGCAGGTCCCCACATTTTAGGTTCATAACCCGACCATTTACTCATCAATTCCAGAAGTCTGAAGCTATCCGCTTTCTTTTGATCTGTTTCAACATAAGCCTTTATGAAGTCGGCTACGTCGACATTTGTTTCGGTTGTCTTGTTTTTTACTGCCATATATCAAACTCTATTTTCCAATTTATGGAGGTTCTGACGTAATAACTAACAATTCTGAATTGTTTCAAAGGGTGGCACAAGCACGAAAATCAGTTATTATTTAATCAATAATCGTGAGAATTGTTCAGAAAAAATAGCCATATATTTAAAATTTTATGAGACTCGTTTCATTACAGTTGGAGCGATTGGAATGAAATCAATTTTATCGGCTGGAACTAATTAATGGTTTTCTCGTAAATGAGGTTTTTAACTCATAACCGTTATTTCAAAAATAAAATGGATACCATGTCCCATCAAAACCTAACCACCTGCAGCAACTGTCTGCACAAAACCCCGGGTGAAGCTAACAAATTAGTTTGCCTGGTAACCGGGAAAACAGTTGAACCTGGCAGCAATTGCGAAAACTACGCACAAAGCAAAAGAGATTCTCAGGAAATTGCACAGTTTGGCTACGAGTCGGAGAAAGATTATTTTTCAACCAAACTCTACAATTTATTTGCGGCTTACATCATCGGTATCATTCTGGGATCGGTGTTTCTTTATATTGGTTATTCAACCGATCCGAGGGAGCATGTGGTGATGATAGTGCTGAGTGTGCTCGTAATTCTTGTATCAGCCGTATTTTCGATGGTGTTGCTTTATAATTTGTGGAATTTTATAATCAGCGAATTGAAAAAGCATAATTTAAAGCCTTCCGTTGAAACCCCTGGCAAAGCTGTCGGCTTCCTGTTTATTCCTTTCTTTAATTTTTACTGGATATTTAAGGCTATCGGGAAATTGCCTGTCGACCTGAACAGGATTGCCAGGGCAAGAATCGGAAAGAACGTTATGGCCAACGAATTTGGAATTATTCTTTGCATCACAGCATTACTGTCGGTTGTTCCCGTATTAGGTTTAGTTCTGGCGGCCGTAAACCTTATCCTAATGCCGGCTTTCTATATAATGGCAATTAACGGGATCAAAGATATACCATACTCCGCCGGAGTGGATTACGATGAAAAGAAAAAGACAGAAGAACCTTTGGATATCAATTCCGTTCGCGATTACTCACAGCTTTTCAATAAGGCGAAATACGGGATTAATTTCTGGTTTGGGTTGTATTATTTTCTGGCAGCGATATGCTCGCAAATTGTTATCAATGTTTTTTATTTCGTTTCAAACAAAATATCGTTGTTTCAGTATTTTTCCATAAGCAATATGATCAACCTGCTTGTGTATCCGCTTCTTACCAGTTTGTTGCTTGTATTGTTAAGTCATGCCATCCGCAATAAAATATTACTTTCTTTTCTGTGGGGAGTATTACAGGTTGCCATCAGTATAATTCCCTTTGCAATTCTGTTACTAAAAGGCGATGAGTTTTACAAACAGTATATTTATTCCGGAAAGTTTCTGATTCAAATATTGACCAACTTTATAAGTGCAGTATTATTTATTTTAAGCATCTCAATTTTTATAAGGTTTTATGGATTGAAACTTTGGACTATCCTCCTTGCAGTGGCAGTTCCTTCCCTTCTGACAAATATGGTTTTTTACATTGCAGGTTATATACTCGAAGGAAAATTCGACTTTAATGCGACTGGGCTTGTGGGTGTTACCGTGCATATTCTGTTGTTTTCTGCAGGGGTTTATTTCGGACTGTATCAATATGTTGTGGGAACCCAAAAAGAAGAACTGGCGGAATAGCATTGCATAAGGCAATGCGGTTTTCAGAGAAGTAAAAGAGAAGCCAGGGTGCACTGTAAGAGTTAACCGACTGGATTTGCAGTTTCGCGAATTGAGTTTGAATTATTCTTAATCTTGCCACATGCTACTATTTTTATAAATTGCGGCTACATTTAATTTCAAATGAAAATTGCCAGCCGCCTGATTGTTTTATGTTTCATCTTTGGATCTTCAGCTTTTGCGTCCATCGATAAACAGCGCATCGCTGTTGATTCCACAATTCTGGTCATGCCCGAATCCAATCACAAGGTTGACTCCCTTTTGGGATTTCTTTCGGCCATAAAAGATACTACTGAAGTCCGGCGTATATTTAATGTTACCCTGAATCTGGCCGAAAGGCTGAATTATACCGAAGGTGTAATCCGCTTATATGACGTGGTTGGAGTAATTCATCGTAATCTTTCCAATTACAGCACAGCGCTTATTTATCACCGTAAGGGGCTCGAGTTAGCCGAGTCAACAGGGAATCTTAAGCTTAAAATGCAGGCACTGAATAATATCGGGGTTGTTTACCGGCGGCTCGACGAAAGCAAGCTCGCCATCGACGTTCATATGCAGGCACTTAAAATTGCCGAAAAACTCAGCGATCTCCGCAATACCTGTATTTCTTTGAACAGCATTGGCAATATTTATGTTGCACTGGGGCAGTATCAGCAAGCCTTAAGCTTTTTCCGCAGAGCACTTGCCATTGAAACGCAACTGAAGAATTACTGGGGGATGTCCATTAATTTTCAAAACATAGGAGTTGTTTTCGAATCGGGAAATGAACTCGACAGTGCTTTGCATTATTATAAAAAATCGCTCGAATTCGATATTCTGGCTAAAAAGGAAAGCGGAATAGCCATTTGCTACAATTCAATCGGGAAGATTTATATTAAAATGCAGAAGTACAAGGAGGCTGAGAATTATTTCCAAAAAGCACTTGCAATAAATTTAACCATTGGAGATAAAGTATATATTGCCGACAGCTATTCGAACCTTGCGCATATGTTTTTGCACCTTGGGAATACGGGCGAAGCAATTAATTATTATAGTCAGAGTGCTGAAATATCAAAACAGATCGGTTCTAAAATGCGTAGCCAGGAAGCATACCAGGGGTTATCCGATTGTTATGAAGCTAAAAACGACTATAAGGAGGCCATGAAGTATCATAAGTTAGCAGTATTGTATCACGACAGTATTCGTAGTGAATATAATACAAAACATTTAGCACTGTTACAGACACAATATGATACCGAAAAACAAAAGCATCAGATCGAAATCCTGAGTCGCGAAAAGAAAACTTCTCAGCTCATTGTTGCATTATTGTCCATCATAACGCTAGCCGGCATTACAGTTTCGGTTTTTGGTTATCGCAATGCCAATCAAAGAAGAAAGATCGACAAGCAGGCACTGGATTTGAAAGAACAGAAAATTCGCGAGCTCGAGAAAGATCAGCAAATCATAGCCACTCATGCAGTTCTTAAAGGGGAAGAAACCGAAAGAGGCCGGCTTGCCCGGGACTTGCACGATGGATTGGGGGGATTGCTTTCCGGGATCAGGCTTACTTTAAGCAGCGGCAAAACCAATTACCTGGTTTCAATGGAGAATTCGCAGGTTTTTGATAATGCCATCACATTACTCGATCAGTCGATACGGGAGCTGAGGCGCGTGGCCCATAATATGATGCCCGAAACCCTTGTTAAATATGGTTTGAAAGATGCTTTGCATGATTTCTGCCATAGTCTGGAAGTGGTTGGAGGGCCAAAAATAACCTTCAGTTATTGGGGCGAGGAGGCACGATTCGACCGATCTCTTGAAACTACTTTATACCGGATTGCCATGGAACTCATCAATAATTCGGTAAAACATGCACAGGCAAACGAAATTATGATTCAGTTGGTGAAGGAAACCAGGAGAGTATATCTTACTGTTCAGGACGATGGAATTGGTTTTAATTGTGCAGACACCGACTGCTTGAACTCATCAGGTCTTAGAAATATCAGGGCCAGGGTAGAATCGTTTAACGGAAGGCTCGATATTTATTCCAAACCAGGAGAAGGCACCGAAATTGGCGTTGAATTTAAAATTGAAAACAACTTTTTTAAAAGTTAGGTATGAAAAGATTTACCGTTGCATTTGTAGTTTGTTGTTTGGGACTTTACCTGCAGGCTCAGGATAAATATGAAATGGTTGTAGCCCAGGACGGATCGGGCGATTATACTACCATTCAGGCAGCCATTGATGCCAGCAAGGCATTTCCCGATACAAGGGTTATTATTCATATTCGCAATGGCATATACCACGAAAAAGTGCACGTGCCTTCGTGTAACACCAAACTCTCGTTGATTGGCGAAAGCAGGGATAATACCATTATTTCTTTCAACGATTACTTTAACAAAATTAACCGGGGCCGTAACAGTACATTTTATACTTACACCTTATTGGTAGAAGCTGACGATTTTCGTGCCGAAAATCTTACCATCGAAAATACTGCGGGGCCAGTGGGTCAGGCAGTGGCTCTTCATGTAGAAGGCAACCGTTGTGTTATTTTTAACTGCAATATTCTTGGAAACCAGGATACGCTGTATGTCACCGGCGAAAATAGCAGTCAGTATTACAGGAATTGCTATATCGAGGGTACTACCGATTTTATTTTCGGGTCGGCCACTGCTCTTTTTCAGGATTGTGCCATCCGCAGCAAAGCTGACTCTTACATAACTGCCGCAAGCACCCCCAAAGGAAAAGAATATGGTTTTGTTTTTATGAATTGTAAGATTACAGCCGCTGAAGGTGTAAGCAAAGTTTATCTGGGGCGTCCTTGGCGCGATTTTGCAAAGGTAGTTTTTATGAACTGCGAACTGGGCGCTCATATTCTGACCGAAGGATGGAGCAACTGGGATAAGACGAATCGTGATAAAACAGCCTACTTTGCTGAATTTAAAAACAACGGTCCCGGTTTTACGCCCCAAAAAAGAGTTGCATGGAGTCATCAGTTAACCCCAAAAGAAGCTTCGAAGTATACTTTGTCGAAAATTCTGAACTCCACCATGGCCATTCAGCCGGCAGAAGAATGGACCGGGCAATAACCCTTAAGAAATACAACTGTTGCAGGCGTTGGATATGGTTAATGTAAATATGGAGGGATAGCGCTCCAGAAAAGGATAGAGTAACTTTTTTAGTACATCCATTACCTCATCATAGTTTCCT
The DNA here is from genome assembly GCA_021779665.1 of Bacteroidota bacterium. Taxonomy (GTDB): domain Bacteria; phylum Bacteroidota; class Bacteroidia; order Bacteroidales; family JAAUTT01; genus JAAUTT01. The sequence goes on from JAJYAG010000236.1 coordinate 7,317, forward strand.
GTGATAATAGTACTCATTTGCCCAACTTCAGCCTGAATATGCTGCTGCTCCAAAAGTCCAATAAATTCAGTGATAATCGGGTTGAAGTTTTCCTTAAGTGGATAATATCCTATTTGTACGCTTATATTCATATTTTACTTTTGAACCTTAATACCTAAAAAAGCTCCTTCAACATTGGACGTTGTCGTTGTTCCATCCAATATTTCAAAGTTTGGCGAAAGATAAACACTTTCGGTTAACTCAAAATGCTCCCAGTCTTTAAACAATGCTGTCAGTTCTGTTTTTGTAAAGAAGTGCGCATTCCGGAAAGTGTCGTCAGCATTTTTTGTCTTTCCTAATTGGGAGTTCTGGTTTAAACAACCTGCGATAAATATCCCGCCTGTTTTAAGAACCCTGTAAATTTCCTTTACCACTTTTTCAGGGTCGTCCACAAATTCAAGCATGGTAATAGAAATCACCAAGCCAAAACTTTCATCGTGAAAGGGGAGAGCTGCGGCATCTGCTTTCCGGAATTCAACATTTTTAATCCCTTTCATTTTAGCTTTGGTCAGCATGGCATCCGAAATATCCAGTGCAATTACCTGAAATCCTTTTGAGCTTAAAAATTCGCTCCAATGACCGGTGCCGCATCCTAACTCCAGAATTTGTTCCTGGGAAGTGGCAGGTAAAAGAGAGCCGATTGCCTCTTTTTCAAGCCGGTCAATTTCTTTTCCAACAGGAGTATGGTAATAGCTATCGTAATTAGCGGCTATTTCTTCTTTTAAAAATACATTCATAATCTTTACCTTATTTCCCGGGAGCAAAAATAAGGTAAATACGGTCTGCTGATTAAGTTATTCGAATATTAAAAGCAAAAGTGGCTGGCTTTTTAAATAGCCCGGGCATTCAGAGATTGTGTTAAAAGACCGGAAAGACTTCGACTACAGTCTGACGATTGACTAAACGTCACCCTGAGCGGAGTCGAAGGGTGATAAGTAATAATTTGAAAACGTCCATGGTAGCGGAGTCGAAATATAACTGGTAGGAGGCTTTTTACACAGCCTCTGAAAGTCGGGGCTATTAATCAAATGCAAGATTTCTTATTGGTTTTCCCGGTTATTTCTGATAAAATCAACTACAAAGTCTGGTTCTTTATCTTTTCCATCCAAAACCTGTGGAATGTTAAAATCGGGCAAAATTCCCCTGTCCAGGGGGTTAACGGGTTTTACATTCAGATAATAGGCAAGCATGGGGATGGCAAGCGTTAATTTTGAATGGGGAAGATTTACAAATGCAAATGTTCCGCTGTTATTACCCTCAAAAGCTCCACCAGTTTCCTGGCCAAAGAACAGAGCCCGGTTATTCGATTTTGCCATTGCAGCAAACTCGGCCGTTACCGAGTAGCTGTTACCATTTACCAGCACATATACTTTCCCTTGGTATGGGTCGCGCTGTGGTTTCTGGACCTTCAGGTTTTTGTGCCTTGTCCAGTAATATTTTCCATCCTTTTTCCGCACCCTGGAAGGATCGCAAAGGGGACGCTGCACTTGGTGGGTGATTCATCCCGCGATTGCAATGCGGGGGGAAGCTGAATATGAATCTGAATGAGTTTTGAAATTTCCCAAGCGCTTGGTACGGAGCATCAAGGTGATTGGAAAAAAAACCTTTCAGGTTTCACTTGAATTGTGGCTTACGACTTAAAGCGAAATTTTGAGCCGCTCACCGTTTTCTAGAAAGTTTGAA
>JAJYAG010000237.1 GCA_021779665.1 Bacteroidota bacterium
TGAAAAATATGAGGAAACCGCTTTCTTAGGCGATAATCAGGGTTCAAAACCCGCTTTCAAGGATATTAATGAATGTTTTGAGCTCACAATAAACGGATTTTTGATTTACGACATGGAGCATCCTTACTATTCGGATGTGAATTTCTTCAACCGTTTATTGAATTATTATCAGCAACTCGAGAATTACGAAAAGTGCTCGGAGCTGGTAAACATAAAAAGCAGCAGTAAGTAATACATACGTTTTGGGTTAAAAATTGGTTAAGGGACGCAGTGATTGCATCCCTTTTCTGTTTTTATAAAGTACAGTCAATTTTTTCTTTACGATTTAGGTTTTTAACATTCGGGAACTCATTTCAAAAGTTATTAACAACCTTGTTTTTCTTCAGTCCTCGTTTAGTAAGCTCTTTGCGATTATTTGTTGAAAGTCAGTTAATAAATACAGTTTTATTTGTAATAGCTTCTTTTTTCTTTTACATGTTAATTTATCAGAAACTAAACTGGTTTTGGCTATGAAAGAAATTCTTCAAACTACCATTGAGCAACTTCGTTTTCATGTTATGAAAAACCTTGAGCTTGTAAGAGAAAATGAGCGTGAAATTAAAGAAATGCTCAAAGAGCCTGTATCTCCGAACAAAGCTCAAATCCTTTCTGAAAAATACGATTACAGTAAAAGGGTGTTGGCCGAGAATAACGACTTCATCAATCTTCAGCTTTCAATCATTAACTTTATATACAAGTATAAAGGAGTTTGGGAACAGGAAGGAGAGCTTGCTCCTGTTAACGAGGTTCAGGCCGCCTCACTTTCACGCGATGAATGCTTTCAGCTTACAATCGATTCAAAATTGAGGTTTGATTCTAAACATCCTTTTTATAACGACGACAGCTTTTTCGATAATTTACTGGAATTTTTTAAAGCACAGGAGAATTACGAAAAGTGCGACGAACTTGTAAAAACGAAGAAGATATAAGAGGTTTGTTAATCAAAGGAATAGCCGGCCATATTCTTCCTCGAAATTTGGCGTGAAAACTCCTTTTCCAAGATTGTTTTTAATTTCTTTGTGCGACCAGAACTTGCCGTCGGTCAATTCATCTTTATTAATTGCAATGGGTTTATTGTAGTTTGTTGTAAAACAGAATACAAGTTCGCGCTCTATTTCCGATTCCCACACATAATTCAGTTTCAGTTTGGGTTGAAAGTTTTCTAATCCCAATTCTTCCAGGGCTTCGCGCTTTAAACCAGTATCGATGTTTTCGCCAAACGACAGATGCCCGCCAACGGCTGTATCCCATTTGCCGGGTTGAATTTTGTGCATGGGTCTCTTCTGGAGGTAAAGTTCTCCTTTATTGTTTAAAACGTGCAGATGGATTACCGGATGCAGGTACTTTTTATCCGAATGGCAAACACTTCTCGGAGCTTTCCCGATCACTTCGCCTTTTTCGTTTACAAGAGGAAGCCACTCTTCTTGGCTTAGTTTTCGTTGCTTTATTTTATTCTTTACCAGTTCGATAAGAAAATATGCGCCGAGGATGATGTAGAACAACCCTCCGCTGATAAAAGCCCAGGCTTCCTTGCTCATAAACCATACAGAATAAAAAACAAGACCTGTGTATACCAGGAATACCCAGAAGAGGACACGCATGTTGTTTCTGAAAGCCTTAAACTGCATATCGTTGAACTCAACTCCTTTCAAATATCTTCTGGATAAATTGTAAAGCAGATTGGTTGGCGTAAAAACCGATATGCCCAGAAAAATGCACATTAATGTTCCTATCAGCGCCGGCTTTATTTTAAAGAAGACTTCATTTTCAAGAATAATGGAAATTACTCCCATCACAACTATAAGAAGGGTGTCCAGTAATATGAACTTATCGAAGACTTTATCCTTGATACGGTAGTAAATTAATTCAAGCAGACCTGTTGCAATGGCCACTATCAAACCAATTTTCGTTCCCCATATTTCGTCGGCTATAACAAAGATGAACAGAGGAATGAAACCCGGAAGTAACTGTAAAAGTAATTTGCGTCTATCCATATTTCCTTTAAAAGAGGAGCAATATTACTAATTTTAATTTTTTATTGTCGTGTGGATTTTACCTTTGTCACTAAAACTGTGAAATGACTATAGCAACTGTTTCGTTTATTGGTTCCGGGAATCTTGCCACGCATCTTGCAAAAGCGTTTTTCAGAAACGGAATTAGGGTAAATAGTATATACAGCCCCAATTTCAGTCATGCCGCTACGCTTGCTGATACTGTTGATGCAAAGGCTGCAAAAGACATTAAAGCAATCGCGCCATCGGATCTTATTGTTATTTGCGTTACCGATTCGGTGATTCAGGATGTCAGTAACGCACTGAATTCTCAGTCGTTTGTGGTTCATACTTCCGGCAGCACTTCTGCCGAAATTCTGAGAGGTCACCAAAATTATGGAGTTTTTTATCCCTTTCAGACTTTCTCTAAAAACGTGGAACTCGATTTTTCTGAGGTTCCTGTTTTTATCGAAGCTAATTCCGATTCAAATCTTTTGGCTTTACAAGAACTTGCTTTGGCAATAAGCCGCAAGGTAACCGTTCTTGATTCACAGCAACGTTTAAAACTTCATCTTGCGGCAGTTTTTGCAAGCAATTTCAGTAATCATATGTACAGTATAGCCCGCGACATACTGAGCAAAGCTGATTTACCATTCGATATTCTGAATCATTTAATCCAGGAGACTACAACCAAGGCCCTTCAATCGGACGATCCTGCAAAAGGTCAGACAGGTCCCGCCGTTCGGAATAATCTTAATATTCTTGAACAGCATAAGGAAATACTTGCAGATAAGCCTTTATGGCAAAAAATATATACTTTTGTGAGCAATAGCATTATGGAAAGGGAAACAGAACGAAAAAATGGAACATTTCAAAGATAAACTCAAAAGTATTAAAGCCTTCGCCTTCGATGTCGACGGAGTATTTTCGGATAATGTAATTCTGGATGCCTCCGGAGAGTTGCTGCGGACTATGAATATCAAGGATGGTTATGCGGTTCAGCTTGCCGTTAAAAGGGGATACCCTGTCGCCATCATAACCGGAGGAAACTCCCAGGCTGTTAAAACACGATTCGAAAACCTAGGAGTAAAGGATGTCTATATGAAATCGCAATACAAAATGGACGATTTCAACGAGTTTCTGATTCGTCATGAACTTTCGGCAAGTGAGGTTTTATATATGGGCGACGATATTCCTGACCTCGATATTTTAGGCGTTGCAGGCATCCCAACTTGTCCTGCCGATGCGGTAGAAGAGGTAAAGGCGGTTTCGATGTATATTTCGCCTCTTGGTGCTGCCAAAGGTTGTGTGCGCGATGTAATTGAGCAGGTACTCAAGGTAAATAATTTATGGTTGGACACTAAAGTCGTTTCGGGGTGATAAAAGCATATTCCAAATTATTCCGTATTCCGAATGTTTTGATGATAGGTCTGACGCTGATCCTGATGCGTTACACCATTGTAGCTCCCATGCTGGCCGTTTACAGTATGGAGCTTAAACTTCCGTTTACTGCATTTTTATCATATGTACTTGCAACAATGCTGGTTGCTGCAGCAGGTTATGCTATAAACGATTATTACGACCGGAATCTTGATCTTATAAATCGCGATAAAGACGATATAATAGTCGGTGAAAAGGTACCAGCTCCAAAGGTTCTGTTGCTTTACCGCTTATTTAATATTGCCGCGCTTATTTTGGCCGGGTATGCGTCTTATAAATCGGGTGTTTTCCTTTTGGTAATCTGTTATCCAATTATGATTGGGTTACTTTACTTTTATACAACCACATATAAAAAACAGCTCCTTATCGGAAATCTGATTGTTTCTGTTGCAACAGCCCTTGTTCCGGTGGCTGTATATCTTTACGAAATTCCTCCGGTACTGAGCCATTATAAATATTACATTCTTTCATCTCCCATCAATCTGAATGTAATTGGAGGATGGATCATAGCTTTTTCAGCATTTGCTTTTCTTTCGGGACTTTCGCGCGAAATCATCAAGGACATGGAGGATTTTGAGGGCGACCGGTTTGCAGGCCGAAATACAGTTCCCATTGTTTGGGGCATGCGTTGGGCGAAAATAATCGCTATGATGCTGTTGGTTTTAATTGTAATTGGAATTGCATTGCTGTATTATTTTTTCTTCTTTTCATCGGGGATATCCGATTTTATCTCGCTTGTTTATTTTTCAGCATTTCTTATTATTCCGTTGATTTATAACTTATATCAGCTGTATATTTCGAAATCCGTTGCCGATTATAAATTTTGCGGCGATTTGCTGAAAATAATTATGCTTGCCGGAATTTTTTATGCACCCGTGGTTTGGTATATTCTTCACAAAACATTCGAAATTTGAGCATGGATTATCCTGCATTCTACAATATCAAAATACTGCTTGCTTCAAAGTCACCGCGACGGAGGGCTTTGCTGAAAGAGTTGGGAGTGAAGGTTGAAAATATTGAACCGCTTCACGATAACGAAAGCTATCCCCATCATCTTAAAGGAAATGAAATACCTGTTTTTCTTGCCGTTGAAAAAGCAAAGGTTTGTCCTCAGCCACAAAAGTCGGGTGAAATTCTGCTTACTGCCGATACCATTGTTTGGCTTAACGATGAAGTGATAGAGAAACCTGCTGACAAAGACGAAGCTTTTTCCATGCTTCGTAAGCTTTCGGGCAATGTGCACGAGGTGTTTACAGGCGTATGTCTTACAACTTGTGATAAGCAGGTTACTTTTTTCGATTCGGCTAAGGTTTATTTCAAAGAGCTTACTAATTTCGAAATCGAGTTTTATCTCGATCACTACAAGCCTTATGATAAGGCCGGGGCTTATGGCATACAGGAGTGGATTGGGTTTGTAGGAATTGAAAAGATCGAAGGTTCTTATTTTAATGTAGTTGGCTTGCCAATTCAAAAAGTTTATCAGGAAATATTAAATATCATAAAATGAAGAAGTTGCTTTTAGCATTTGTTTGCGTTGTTCTTTTATTGCCCTCCCGTGCAGATGATGGTATGTGGGTTCCTGCGCTGCTCGATAAAACCCGTTACGACAGAATGGTTCAGCTGGGTTGCAAGCTTAGCGCCGAAGATATTTACAGTGTTAACAACTCCAGTCTGAAAGATGCTGTTATTCTTTTCGACAGAGGGTGTTCCGGAGTTGTGGTTTCCGAATCGGGTCTTATTTTTACCAATCACCATTGCGGCTATGGGGCAATTCAAAGTCACAGTTCGCTGGAGCACGATTACCTCACAAATGGTTTTGTAGCCAATTCCCGGTCCGAGGAACTTCCTAATCCCGGTGTAACAGTTTCATTTTTAGTTAAAATGTCGGATGTTACCGATAAAATTCTTTCGGGAGTTGATCCAAACCTGACTGAATTTAACAGGAAGACCAAAGTTCAGGAGAACTCCGATGCGCTTATTGCCGAAATGTCGAAAACCAGCGCTAACAAGTTTGTTGTTAAGCCACTCTATAACGAGAACCAGTATTTTCTTTATGAATATGAAGTTTATACCGATATACGGCTGGTAGCCGCTCCTCCCTCGAATATCGGAAAATTCGGTGGCGACACCGACAACTGGGTTTGGCCCCGTCATACCGGCGACTTCTCCGTTTTCAGAATTTATGCCGGAAAGGACAACAAACCTGCTCCTTATTCTACCGACAATGTGCCTTATAAGCCAAAAAAATATGTACCCGTTTCCATTAAGGGAGTAGCTGAAGACGATTTTACGCTGGTTTATGGTTATCCGGCTTTTACCGATCAGTATCTGGCCGCCCGCGAAGTTGAGCTGATGGTTAACCTCTCATTGCCTCAAAAGGTTGAGCTGCGCAGGGTTCGTCTCAATCTCATGGAAGATGAGATGAATGTAAATCCACTTGCCCGCATTCAATATGCAGCCAAGCATGCCGGAGTAAGTAATGCCTGGAAAAAATGGGAAGGGATGATCAAAGGTCTGAATGCCGTTGATGCTGTGGAAAAGAAACAGGATATGGAACAGGAATTTCAGCAGTGGGTAGCGCAGGATCAGAGTCGGAATGCAAAATACGGCGGATTGTTTAAAAAGTTTGATGCTAATTTCAAAGTCTACGAAAGATATTCTCCTGTATTCGATTACTATAATGAAGCTGTGCTTGGCAGCGAAATATTAGTACTTGCATCGCGGTTTTATTCATTTTTAAACAAGAACAGTTCTCTCGAGGATGATGCTTTTAAGGCAGAATTCAAAAAGTATATCCAGACACTTGATGTTTATTTCAAAAACTATTCTCCGGCCATTGATAAACGGGTGTTTGTGAGTTTCTTGCAGCTCTACCGGAAAAACATTTCGGCTGAGTTCCATCCCGAAATTTTCACAACCATCAATGCAAAATACAAGGGGGATATCAGCCGGTGGGCCGATATGGTCTTTGAAAAATCGGTTCTGGTGTCTCAGGAGAGATTTAATGCCGCTCTTGAAAAGTGGAATAAAAACTCACGGAAAAAATTATTTGCAGATCCTGCTCTTAACACATTCCTCAGTTTTTACAGTGTTCTTCTGGATAAAGTCGCCAATCCTTACAATGCATGCATATTGAGCAACGACAGCCTTTACAGAATTTACATGCGTGGATTGAGTGAATTCCACAGCGACAGAATTTTGTTCCCCGATGCTAATCAGACTTTACGGGTTTCTTATGGACAGGTTGAAGGTTATTCTCCTAACGATGGTGTTCGTTATGGGTATTACACAACCATCGATGGAATTATGCAGAAAAACGATTCAACCATAAGCGATTATGTTGTATCGCCAAAGTTAATGGAGTTGTGGAAGGCAAAAGATTATGGTCAGTACGCCGATTCGACCAATCAGCTCAGAGTTTGCTTTGTTGCAAGTAACCATACCTCAGGAGGGAATTCGGGAAGCCCTGTTTTCAATGCCAACGGCGAACTTATAGGTTTAAACTTCGACCGTTGCTGGGAAGGAACTATGAGCGATATTTATTACGATCCCACACTTTGCCGGAACATTATTCTCGATAGCCGGTATTTATTGTTTGTCCTCGATAAAGTTTCAGGAGCAGGGCATTTGGTTCAGGAACTGAAAATTGTAAAATAAAATAGTATGCCGGTAACCCGTTTTGGTGTTTCGCTTGAAGAAGACTTGCTGGAAGCTCTGGATAATTATGTTAAGGAAAATCATTTTCCCAACCGCTCCCAAGCCATACGCCACCTGATTGAAAAAAATCTTGTGGAGCGGAAATGGCAGTGCAACCGCATAGTGGCCGGTGCAATCATAATTCTGTACGACCATCATAAACACGATTTGATTACCAAAATGGTGGACGTACAGCACGATTTTCATCACTGTATTCTGTCGTCGCAGCATTATCATTTAAGCCACGAAAATTGCCTGGAGATTATTGCTGTTAAAGGCGAAGCCAACGAGCTTACCCAACTTTCGGAGAAGCTGATAGCACTAAAGGGTATCAAGCACGGAAAGTTGCTGATGAGTCAGGTGGATTAGGAAGATGGAATAAACATTATCCTTTCTCATTTACCTGATGATATTCATTCAATTCTGTTTTTCACGGAAAAGTTTTATCTTTCCTTCTCAATTATCACCATGGTACCGCAATTAGGGAACACAGAACTTAACTTCTCCAGCTTCATTATCCTTTTAGGAGTAGTGCAGGGTTTTATTCTCACTTTGACTTATCTGCTGCAGCGAACTAAAAAGGGCGTTTTTACAGGCTTGTTTTTTCTTGTGGTTACACTTACTATCCTGGAGATATTTCTTAACCGTACCGGCTACATGTATTATATAATCTGGCTGGTTGATTTTTCCGAACCATTTCAGTTTCTGATTGCTCCTTTGCTTTATTTGTCGGCACGACTGATCAAACCTGACGACCAACTCAAAAATTACTGGTGGCATTTTTTGCCATTTCTTCTATACTTCCTGTTATTCTTACCTTTCTATTTTGCGCCGAATGATTTTAAGCAGGAGTGCTACTACTTTATTCACCATCAGGTTCCATGGAGTTTGAATCACAGTTATCCTCTTTTGCAAAAACTTGGTTACTTAAGGGGTTTTCAACTGCAACTCTGCGTAATGCAATTTGTAATTTACCTGATATTCTCTTTTCAGTTGTTGAATGATTACCGGAAAAATAAGAAGAACAAGTCTTCGCAAATTGATTTTAATGAAGTGAAATGGTGGTTTCTTTTATTTATTCTCATGGCTTCATTGGTTGTTGTAATTGTTGCAGTTAAGCTATTATACGAGCGCGATTTAGGAGATCATATCATTGCTGCATATTTCACATTTATTATTTACGTCTGGATGATCAGAGATCTCACCAAGTCAGCATTTCATGGTAAAAAACAAGATAATCCGGTGTATCTAACAAAAGTCCCGGACATCATTAATCCAAAAAAGACAGAGCTTCTCTTAAAGCTTGATGAATTGATTAAAAAAGAAAAGGTTTATAAGGATTGCCTTATTTCAGTGGCAAAAATTGGAAAGCTTACCGGAGAACCGCCTTATTTCGTTTCACAGGTGATAAACGAAGGTTTCAAAATGACCTTTTACGATTGGATTGCCTTTCATCGTATTGAAGAGGCCAAGCGTTTATTAAAAGATGAAACTTATCAGAAAATAACCATTGAAGAAATAGCAGAACAGGTTGGTTACAATTCCAAGGCAGCCTTTAATAAAGCTTTTAAAAAATTCGCCGGCAATACCCCCTCAGAGTTTAGAACAAGTTAATATTAAATGAATTCGACCTAAGAATTTCTGTAATACATTTAAAAATAAGGTTAAAATTCCTTTTGATATCTTTTGTACTAAGGTTAATCGTGTTTAGAAACCAAACATCACGGTGGATAACTTTAGGTTTTCAAACAGCCATTTGTAACTTTTTTGTGACCAAAAAAGTCACCAAAAAAGTCTTTAACGGCGAAAACGCGGTCC
>JAJYAG010000238.1 GCA_021779665.1 Bacteroidota bacterium
TTAGGAATTTGCTATCTGGGCACTGCTGTTTATAATGCCGATAAACTTATTGAGATTTTGAAGCTTCCCAGGCTGGTTGTTCCGGTAGCCTCCATAGTGTTGGGATATCCTGAGGAAGTTCCTTCATTAAATGATCGGTTACCTTTAAATGGGGTGGTTCACAAAGAAGAGTACCATGATTATTCGGCCGCCGATATTGACAATATATATCAGGAAAAAGAATCCATGCAGTTTCATCAGGATCTTTTAAAGATAAATGACAAGACTACTCTGGCACAGATATTTACCGATAAGCGATATACCAAAAAAGACAATGTCTTTTTTTCCAAAAAGTATTTAGAGGTTCTGAATAGTCAAGGTTTTATGAATAACGATTAAGTCGTTATTCATAAGCTTTAAACTCCATATTCAGAGATTGCGCAATTGATTTCAGGTCTTCAACTACCTGAGGAATCAAACAGATTCCGGTTTCCTTTATTCTTGCTTCATTCTCTCTTTCCGGGTCGCCTGGAATTAAAACTTTTTCCTGTCCAACGGCAGGTTTTGCGTTTCTGAAGGTTGTGATCCATTCATCCATACTCTGTTTAAACTCCTCAGCCGGGCGGAAAGCATCCACTCTCATGGCTCCAAAAAAGTGACCAAGTCCGTCACCTACTTTCTTTTCGAGAAGAGGGAGATAAGCTACCATGGGTGGAACATAAGGACCAAAATTGGCTCCTGATAAAACACTTGAGAAAATATCCACAATCGACCCCAGGCAATATCCTTTATGACTGCCATGTTCCCTGTCGACTCCCAGAGGAAGCATCGATCCGCCCTTTTCGAGTATGGTGGGATCATCGGTCGGGTTGCCATCTTTGTCCTGAGCAAACCCCATTTTCATTTTCTCACCTTTTTTTGCAGCAATAGTGAATTTTCCTCTGTTTACTGGTGTTGTGGCAAAGTCTGCTACAAAAGGTGGTTGATGTAAAGCAGGTATAGCTACTGCAATGGGATTTGTGCCCAGCATTCCTTCAGCTGCAAATGTAGGGGCTACTAAAGGACTGGCATTGGTCATGGTCATTCCAATCATATCGTGCTCCAGGGCCATCATGGCATAGTAACCGGCAATACCGAAGTTGCACGAGTTCTTTACAGCAACCCAGCCGGTACCAACGGATGCAGCTTTTGCAATTGCTGTTTCCATGGCAAGTTTGGCCGGTATCATTCCTAAAGTGCTGTCGCCATCAATTACCGCGGTCGAAGGAGTTTCGTGAATGATGTGTACGTTGGGATTTACATTTATTCTGCCTGCTTTCCAAAGTTTGTAGTAATCGCCTAAACGGATTACTCCATGCGTGGAGTGCCCTCTGATTTCTGCTGCCAGAAATACTTTTGCACTTTCGAAAGCATGGTTCTTTGAAAAACCCATTTTTTCCAGAACATCGGAAGTAAATTGAAGCAGGTTTTGATAGGAATACATTTGATTAGTTGTTATTTCTGTTTACATATACAGGGTTAGCCTGAGCAGTAGGCATAATAAGCATATCGCTTATATTAACGTGCGGCGGACGGGTAACTGCATAAAGAATAGCATCGGCAACATCTTCAGCATTTAATGGAACAAACCCTTTGTAAACCTGATCAGCTCTGTCTTTATCCCCTTTAAACCTTACAATGGAGAATTCTGTTTCTGCCATTCCTGGTGCTATACTTGTAACCTTAATATTATGATTCAGCAAATCAATTCTCATTCCCTTGGTAAGAGCATCAACAGCAAACTTTGTGGCACAATAAACATTTCCTTTTTCGTACACTTCCTTGCCCGCAATAGAGGTTATGTTAACGATATGCCCCGAATTTCTTGCAATCATCAAAGGAGCAACCTTACGTGTAATATATAGTAGTCCCTTTACATTGGTATCAATCATTCTTTCCCAGTCATCAATGTTGCCATCCTGAATATGATCCAGTCCTACGGATAATCCGGCATTGTTTACAAGAACATCAATCTTTTTCCATGCTTCAGGTAAAGAATCTATGGCATTGGATGTTTCTTCCTGATTGCGAATGTCGAAATTGAGAATCAGAACGTCGGATTTGTATTTAATACCGAGTTCATTCTTAAGTTCTTCCAGCTGTTTTAACCTTCTTCCGGTGATAATTATATTGAACTTATTCTCTGCCAATTTCTGAGCTGTAGCCTTACCAATTCCGGCTGATGCTCCTGTTACCAATGCTATTTTTCTCATAGGAAATTTAATTAAGGGCACAAAAATAAATATTTTAATCAACCTAACCGAAAAATCATGTCACTTGTAGACATTACTTTTTTTATACCTTTACGGCCTCAATATTTTAGGTATGCATCAAACAGGCAAAAAGGCTCAGGTTAAAGAAATGTTCGATGGAATAGCGCATAAATATGATTTTCTCAATCATTTTTTATCGCTTGGAATTGATAATATCTGGAGAAAAAAAGCACTCAAAAATATTTCGGCTTATAAAAATCCGGTTATTCTTGATGTAGCTACCGGTACCGGCGATTTTGCCATTGCTGCACTGAAGTATAAACCTTCTTCAATTATAGGGGTTGACCTGTCGCCTGAGATGCTTCGAAAAGGCCAGGATAAAATGAAGAGAAAAGGATTGGATCATATTATTAAGCTTGAAGTTGGCGATTCCGAAAATTTGAGATTTACTGATAATACTTTCGATGCTGTTACAGTGGCTTTCGGTGTTCGTAATTTCGAAAATCTCGAAAAGGGGTTAAGTGAAATGCTAAGGGTTTTAAAACCCGGGGGCAAAGCGATAATATTGGAGTTCTCGAAACCTCGTGGCGCTTTCTTTAAAGGGTTGTTTAATTTTTACTTTTTCAACATTTTACCATTTCTGGGAAGAATTGTTTCGAAACACAATTCGGCTTATACCTATTTACCCGAATCAGTAGATGCATTTCCGTCAGGTTCCGCTTTTACTGATATAATGATTGGATGCGGCTATAGTTCTGTGAGTTCAGAGTCTTTAACAGGCGGAATCGCAACTATTTACACCGGAGTAAAATAAAGAAAAAGGATAATCGTTTTTAAAATAAAAAGTCTTTGCGTTATCTCTATCTCATAGCTTTTGTTCTGATAGTTACGAATATTCAGGCTCAAAAACCGCGGGTTCTTAACTATACCACACAGGATGACAAACCAATAACCTTTGGTTTTTGTGTTGGATTGAATACCATGGATTATATTATAAAAAATTCACCGGGTAGTTTTTTCCCCGACTCATTGCTTGCAGATATAAGCAGAGCCAATCCGGGATTTCATATTCAGATAATTTCAAACTACCGTTTGGGAGAATACTTTACTTTGCGGTTTTTGCCCGGGATTTCTTTCGGACAGCGCGATTTCAATTATTTCAGGAAGGATGATAACAACAATTACACGCTGGTTAACGAAAAGCACAAGTTGGAATCCAACTATCTTGAATTTCCTGTGCTTTTAAAGTATAAGGCAAAGCGACTAAATAATTTCAGGCCATATTTAATTACCGGGCCTAACTTAAGAGTTGATCTGGCAAAGACCTACAGTGAGGACGACGAGGTTTATCTGGATCTTAAACGTTTTGATCTGTATCACGAAGTTGGTGTCGGTTTTGATTTTTATCTTCCCTATTTTAAATTAGGTGTGGAGTTGAAATATTCCTATGGCTTCTTTGATATGTTGCAGCGGAGAAATACTTCTCATCCCGAATTTCAGAATGCGATAGATAAGCTGAACTCCTCTGTCTTTTTGCTCTCTTTTCATTTCGAATAAACTATGCCGGATAAAATACAATTAACACTTTCGCCTGAAGAAGCTGCTTTTGAGGAAAGAATAAAAAAAGCTGCTGCCAATTATCTTGGAATGAGCGAAAATGACTTTAATTATCGGATTTCACGCAAATCTATCGACGCTCGTTCCAAAGACATTAAAATAAACTTATGGCTCGATATCTTTGACCTTTCTCAAACGGTTTCCTCTCACGAAATCCGGTTTAAGTTTGAAAATGTTTCTGCGTCCCGCGAGGTTCACATTATAGGTGCCGGACCAGCCGGTTTATTTGCTGCTTTAAAATGTCTTGAGGTAGGGTTAAAACCTGTTTTATTCGAAAGAGGTAAAGATGTAAGTGAAAGGAAAAAGGATATTGCTCAGATTTATCGCAAGCATACCGTTTTACCCGACTCAAACTACTGTTTCGGAGAAGGAGGCGCTGGTACTTTTTCGGACGGGAAATTATATACCCGTTCCAATAAACGTGGCGATATCGATCGTATTTTACAACTACTCCATTATCATGGTGCTGCTGATGAAATACTGTACGAATCGCATCCGCATATCGGAACCGACAAGTTGCCGGAGATTATAAGGAAAATGCGTCAAACCATTGTCGATTGCGGGGGAGAAGTTTATTTTAACTCCAGATTGACTGATATTGTAATAGAAAACAGCGAAGTCAAAGCCATCGTTATTAATGGAGCCGATCGCTATAAGGTTCAATACCTTATTTTAG
This sequence comes from Bacteroidota bacterium, assembly GCA_021779665.1. Taxonomy (GTDB): domain Bacteria; phylum Bacteroidota; class Bacteroidia; order Bacteroidales; family JAAUTT01; genus JAAUTT01. The sequence goes on from JAJYAG010000238.1 coordinate 4,525, forward strand.
CAACCGGACATTCTGCCAGGGATATTTATTACCTGCTCCATGAACGGGATGTAAAGCTCGAAATGAAACCTTTTGCCATGGGGGTTCGTGTTGAACATCCTCAAAAGCTGATCGACGATATTCAATATCACCATTCCAAAAATTCATACCTGCCTGCGGCATCGTATTCTCTGACAACACAGGTTAATAACCGCGGTGTATATTCATTTTGCATGTGCCCCGGCGGATATATTGTTCCTGCAGCAACATCTTCTGACGAAATTGTTGTTAACGGGATGTCCTCTTCTTCGCGGCATACACCCTATGCCAATTCGGGGATGGTGGTGGAAGTGCATACCGAAGACCTGGAAAAATATTTCAAGCATGGAGATCTTGCAGGATTGGTTTTTCAGGAAGATATTGAAAAAATGGCCTTTATTAATGGCGGCCGGGGGCAGATTGCTCCAGCTCAGCGATTGTCTGATTTTGTAAAGGGAAGATTGTCTTCTTCTTTGCCCGAAAACTCATATATTCCTGGATTGCTTTCATCGCCGGTTCATTTCTGGTTACCCGAAAATATCGGGAAACGGTTACAGCAAGCGTTTAAAGATTTCGACAAAAAGATGAAAGGTTTTCTAACCAATGAAGCGTTGGTGGCAGGAGTTGAATCCAGGTCGTCATCGCCGGTGCGTATTCCCCGGGATCCCGATACCTTTCAGCACATAGCCATTAAGGGATTATTTCCATGTGGTGAAGGTGCAGGATATGCCGGTGGAATAGTGTCTTCGGCAATGGATGGTGAAAATGTGATAGCTAAAATTAAGGAGCTTCAATAGTTTTTCTTCTTAGTTCGGATAAAATTATTGCTGTCGCCACCGACACATTAAGTGATTCGCTTGAGGTTTCTGTATTCCCGAAACGCGGTATTGTAATTTTATGAGTTGCCAGCGCTATAATTTCTTCCGATAACCCTTTCGACTCGTTTCCCATCATTAAAATTCCCTCTTTTGGGAGGTCGCTTCTATAGACGTCAGTTCCTTCTAATATGGCGGCAAATACTGGAAGATTCTCATGCCTGCGCTTCAGATCCTTTATTGTTTCAATTAAAGGTGTATAGGTTAATTTTACTCTGAATGCTGCTCCCATCGTGGATTGCAGTACTTTGGGATTTAAAATATCAACGGTTGATTTACTGCAGATAATTTGTTTTACTCCAAACCAATCGGCTGTCCGGATAATTGTTCCAAGGTTCCCGGGATCCTGAATATCGTGCAGGGCAAGTGTCAGCTGTCCTTTGTAAGAAAAATCCTCCGAGTAAAAATCCTCAGGAATAGAAACTTCTGCAAATAACCCCTGAGGAGTTTTCTGAGTCGATATTTTCGACGCTTCATTCCCGGTTATTTCAATTTTCTCAATTTTCTGAGAAAGAGTCGCCGGAATACTCTCTCTCATTTTATCAGTGTAGTAAATAGATTTTACCTCAAATGCAGATCCAAGAGCTTCGTAAACCATTTTTTCGCCTTCAACCAGGAAAGCTTGATTTTCGGCCCGGCTTTTTTTTTCGGAAAGTGAACTGAGATATTTTATTTTGTTTTTACTTAGCATAGTTTTTGAGTAAGATAATTTCCAATTACTATTTTTGTAAAAGTATCACGATTTTCTCAGGTTTGAAAAATTCCGCACGCCATAACATTCTTTTAACTTTCCTGACAGGACTTTTTATTGTGTCCATTTTATCATCTTGTAATCCTACCAAATATGTTCCTGCTGATAAGATGCTGCTCAATAAGTACAAAATTGAAGTAAGCGATAAATCAGTTAAAACCGAAACCTTAAAAAGTTATGTTAAGCAGAAACCTAATAAACGCATTTTTGGTTGGATCAGGTTTCATTTAGGTTTATACAATCTGTCAAACATAAAAAAGGATAAAGGAATTCACAAGTTTTTACGAAAAATAGGAGAAGAGCCTGTAATCTATGATCCCTATCTGACTGAAAAGTCATTGAATCAGATGGATATTTATATGAAGAATAAGGGTTATTACAATGCAGAAATTTCCGATTCGGTTTATTTTAAAGGAAAGAAGGCAAATGTTTATTACTTCATTACTCCCGGTAAGCCTTATACAGTACGGGATATTACTTATGCAATTAAGGATACTGGCATTCGCAGGCTATATTTTGCCGATACAATCAACAACCTTATAAAGAGAGGCGATGGCTTCGATAAGGATGTTGTTCTTCAAAATGAAAGAACCCGGATTGAGCGATTGATTAAAGTTAACGGCTATTACAATTTTAGCAGGGAATATGTTTTCTTTAACTGGGATTCAGCATTTCATAAAGTTAATGTTGAAGTTCAGATCGAAAACCCAATGAATACAAGTACCGGAAGGGAAAGTAATCACAGACAGTATAAAATCAGAAATATTCTGGTTACCGGTATACCCGACCCATCCGATCCGAATGTTAACAATTCACGCAACAAAGACACTGTTGAGGCAGGGAAAAATATTTATCTGACCGACATTCAGAAATTAAGAATCAATCCGAAATCTTTCGTTCAATTCATCTATATCCAGTCAGGGAATCTTTATAATGAAAATTCCATTGAGGAAACCTACACGCATGTTTCGTCTCTTAACCTGTTTAAGCTTGTTGATATTAAATTTGCCGAACTGAATAATTTACCCGATACAAGCGCATTCTTATGGCTCGATTGTAATATCCGGTTAAGCCCGGCTGTACCACAATCATATTCAGCCGACCTTGAAGGAACCAATTCTTCAGGAAATATTGGAGGAGGGGTGCATTTTAATTACAGGCATATTAATTTATTTGGCAACGCCGAGCTGCTAGATTTGAAAGTCAGGGGATCAATTGAATTTCTGAGGGCACGTACTACGAACAAGTATGCACCTGGACAGGAATTTGGAATTGAAAGCAATATTAAGTTTCCGACTTTTTTGATTCCGGCCCGCAACAGGAATTTTATCAAGAAGTATAACCCTAAAACATTGTTATCGCTTTCGTACAATTACCAGGACAGGCCTGAGTTTATCCGAACCGTTGCCAATGTTGGTTTTGGTTATAACTGGAAACAATCGCGTTATCAGGAGCACATATTCCGTCCTTTTGAAATAAATTATGTGGATATAAAAAAACTTTCTGACGACTTTAAAGCACTGATTTCAGGTAAGTACCTTGAAAACAGTTATCGCGATCATCTCATTACCAACATGTCTTATTCATACATTTATAATAGTCAGAATATTAAGAAAAACCAGGATTTTGATTACTACCGGTTAAATATTGAATCGGCAGGAAATACATTATCTTTATTTAATTCCAAGTTCAACCAGGCTAATGATTCTATTTCATCTTATTATAAAGTTTTGGGAATTCAGTATTCTCAATATTTAAAAACTGACTTTGAATACAAATATTACAACATCATAAACCCAGCCAATAATATTGTATACCGGGTATTTGCCGGCGTGGCGTATCCTTATGGTAATGCAAGGGCAATACCATTCGAGAAGAAATATTTTTCGGGCGGAGCAAACGGATTGCGCGGGTGGCAGGCCCGAAGCCTTGGACCTGGTGCTTCTGCGGAAGATACTTCAAGTAGGGCTAAATTTCCTAATAGTAATGGCGATATAAAGATTGAATTAAACTTTGAATACAGGTTTAAACTTTTTTGGAAACTTGAAGGTGCGTTCTTTATGGATGCAGGGAATATATGGGCAATTCGCAAAGAAGATAACCGGGAAGGAGGTTGGTTTCAGCCAAATACATTTTATAAAGAACTGGCTATGGACTCAGGTCTAGGTTTTCGATTCGATTTCTCCTTTTTTATCTTTAGAACTGATATAGGGATGAAAATGAGAGATCCTTCCCAACCCAGCGGTGAACGGTGGATTTTGGGCAACAGGAAACTTGTCAGGGACGACTTTGCATTTCAAATCGGTATAGGTTATCCTTTCTAGCCATGAAAAAACCGGAATATCTGAATAACATTAAAACTTATTTTACCTTCTCAAAGGGTGAACGGAATGGGATAATTTTTTTAATTATTTTGCTGGCACTTGTGATTACAGGTATAAAACTGATACCTGAAGTACCCTCAGAACAAGAATCAGGCAGTTATAACGAATTAAAGAAACAAGTCGATTCCTTATTTGTAAAATCAGATACCATTCAGGCTTCATTTCACAAAAAACCGGGTCAATCTTCCGATGCAGTAAAAAGCCGTTTCGTTGAGAGGAAAAAGTTATTATTGAATAGCTGCGACTCCGCAATGCTCACAGAATTGCCTGGCATTGGACCAGTATTAGCTTCAAGAATAATAAAATATAGAAATTTGCTTGGAGGTTACAATTCTATACACCAGTTAAAAGAGTTGTACGGGTTGAAAGAAGAGAATGTGGAAAAAGCCAG
>JAJYAG010000239.1 GCA_021779665.1 Bacteroidota bacterium
ATATCGGAACTATTCTCAATAAAGTTTGGAAACAAATGGCCCAGCATTATAAGGACCGGTCGGAATATATTCTTTACGAAGTTCTGAACGAGCCTCATGGCATTACCACCGCTCAGTGGGCAACAATTCAGCAGGGAGCTGTTGATGCAATCCGCTCGGTCGATACAAAGCATACCATTATTGTCGGAGCGTCAGGTTTCAATTCTTACAGCGAACTCAAGAACCTTCCCGTTTACAGCGATTCCAAACTGATTTACACTTTTCATTTTTACGATCCTTTTATATTCACTCATCAGGGAGCCTCGTGGTCGTCTCCATCCATGGTGCCGCTGGCAGGAGTTCCGTTTCCCTACAGTGCTTCAGCCATGCCGGCTTGCCCTGCATCTTTAAAGGGAACCTGGATCGAAAGTAATCTGAACAGTTATTCTTCCAGCGGGACTGTTGCCAAAGTCAAATCGCTGATTGACATTGCTGTTGATTTCAAAACATCACGCAATGTTAAGGTGTTTTGCGGCGAATTTGGCGTGTACATACCCAACAGTCCTGATGCCGACCGGGTTTACTGGTACGATACAGTGCGGAAATATCTGGAAGAAAAAGGAATACCCTGGACCATCTGGGATTATAAAGGCGGATTTGGCTTATTCAAAAAGAATTCCAATGAACAGTTTGATTATGATTTGAATACCGGCATCCTTCAATCGCTTGGATTTACTGTTCCTCCACAGAAAACTTTTGTCCTCCGGCCCGACAGTGTTGGGTTTCCCATGTATACCGATTTAATTGAAAATAAAATCACAGGATCAGGCGCCAACAATGCAACAATCGATTTCTACAACGATAATAAACCCAACAATGGCAAATACTGCCTGTATTGGAGCAATGCGCCTCAGTACAGCAACATCACTTTTAAATTCAGCACCACCAGAGATTTTTCAAAACTTGTGAGTGAAGGTTATGCACTCGATTTTATTGTTCGTGGACTGCCTTCTACGGCCAAATTCGATATCCGGTTTATCGATACCAAAACTGCCGATCCTGCTGATCATCCATGGCGAATAAAGGTTACAGTCGATAATGCCCGTGCAGCATGGGACAAATACTGGCATCATGTGTATGTGCCGCTGTCGTCCTTTACCGAACAGGGTTCGTGGGATAACAACACCTGGTACAATCCTGAAGGTAAATTCGACTGGAAGGCTATTGACCGCATGGAAATAGTCGCCGAACAGGAAGCCCTCACTGGAAAAAGCTTCTGGTTCGACAATATTCATATCACAAACAAGGATACTGCCATTGTTCGCGAAAGCGGCATTATCAGCAAAAGAGAAAATCTAAGTGCTGAGAACAGGTTTACAGTGTATCCCAACCCAATGAATAATTACCTGAATATTTCATATCAACTGAGTAAACCGGAACTGACACGCATTGAAGTATTTAACATGACCGGGAAAAAGGTATATGAAAGTGCTTCCATGCAGCCTGCAGGTGATCATCACGAGATCTGGGAAGGAGAAGATCTTGCGGGCAATACATTGTTTCCCGGTTTGTATCTTCTGAAAGTTACATTGGGAAGCTCGGTTTATTCCTCTAAAATAATTGTAAACACCAGCTTATGAGATATTTTCTATTGTTTTGCGGAATTCTGATTCTGGGTGTTAAAGTTAATGCTCAAACAGTAAATGTGACCATCGATGTAAATGCCGGTAAGCATAAAATCTCACCTTACATTTACGGAAGAAATAATTATCTGAGTTCCGATCCTTCAAAGCCGCTTACAGAAGCTCAATGGCAGTTTTTGAGAGATGCCGGGGTAAGAATTTTAAGAGAAAACGGCGGGAATAATTCGACTAAATACAATTGGCGCAAGAAAATATCCAGTCACCCCGACTGGTACAACAATGTTTACGCATCCGACTGGGACTTTAAAGTTACCTCCATGCAACAGCAAGTACCTGAATTGTCAGCTATTTTTGCATTTCAACTTATTGGCAAAGCTGCTTCAAATACTTCAAACAACTTTAACGATTGGGGATACAACCAATCCAAATGGTGGAGCGGAGTAAATCAAAACCTTGCCGGTGGCGGAAAAATCAACACCGCAGGTGGGGATAAGGCTCTTGTAAATGGCAATCCCGATTTATACACCATGAACTGGAATGCAGATTCTACAACAGGAATACTGAACCACTGGATTAACAAACTAAAAATAGAAAAGAACAGGATTCTTTACTGGAATATGGATAACGAACCCGAAATCTGGAGCGGTACCCACGACGATGTGATGCCAACCCAGTTGCCGGCGGAGGATTTTATCCAGCGCTACGTTGCAACGGCAAAGAAAGCCAGGGAATTATTCCCCGAAATAAAGCTGATGGGGCCTGTTCCGGCAAACGAATGGCAGTGGTATGTCTACGATGGTAAGAAAATCAGCTATCAGGGAGTTAATTATGTTTGGCTTGAATATTTTATCAAACGGGTTGCTGAAGAACAGAAAAGCTCCGGAGTCCGATTGCTCGATGTGCTCGATATTCATTTTTACCCCGGAGAAACCAAAGCCGAAGATATTGTTCAGTTACACAGGGTTTACTTCGACAGAAATTTTATTTATCCGGGTGCGAATGGTGTTAAGAAGAGTGGTTCGAGCGACTGGGATAATACCATCACCAGGGAATATATTTTTGAACGCTGTAAGGATTGGCTGAATCAGTATTTTGGCCAAAATCATGGCATTACCTTTGGGGTTACCGAAACTGGTATTAAAGTAGTGAATCCGAGTGTAACATCCGTTTGGTATGCATCTACACTCGGTGAATTTGCAAAACAGAATGTCGAGATATTTACTCCCTGGAGCTGGGAAAAAGGGATGTGGGAAACCCTGCACCTTTTCAGCAGATATGGCAAGGAGAATTATGTAAGCGGAACTTCATCAAACGAGACATATATCTCTGCTTACCCGTCGTTAAGCACAACCAACGATTCGTTAACGATATTCCTTGTAAACAGGTATACAGATCGGTCGCAAACGGTGCAGGTCCAGCTGTCGAACTATTTTATCTACGATGGAGCTTACGATGCTCTCGCCCTGGAAAACCTGCCTGCCGACGAGACTTTTAAGTCGCACACAAATAATGCTTTGATCAAGAAGAGTGTAAACGCTTCTAATAATTCCATTACGGTTACTTTACCTAAGCTGTCAGTAACAGCATTATTGCTGAAGGGAAGTACAAATTCGGCAGGAGAGAAAATGAGCGAACAAGTAGATATTTCTCTGTTTCCAAATCCTGCCGAAGATAAAACAACTCTGAATTTTTCTTTAAAAAACGAAGAAACTGTGGTTGTTCAGTTATGCAATCTGCAGGGAAAATTGGTACAAAACATTATCAATAAAAAATATAATTCTGGTAGCCATAGTTTGGAAATCTCGACCAGCGAGCTCGATCCGGGAATTTATTTCGTTAAGGTTGCAATTGGTAGCAAAATAATTCAGAAAAAACTGGTGATACAATAGCTGGTTTTAGCTATGTAGCGCTATTTTACCAGAATACTCGCATTCCTTATAACAGCAATGCTACCTTTTTCCGAATCAATAAGGGGCTGAATATCATTTTCTTCTATTTTTTGTACTCCCAGCGTTTTGCACGTTGTTTCATCCAGCGATGTAAGCATGTATATTTGAATACGTTTGGCTTTGGTCATCATGGATAGCGCTGTTCCCCCATTTCCTTCGTAATTATCGGCAAGCATGTTAAAAGCGGCATCAAAACTTCCTGCTTCCAGGTATTTCATGAAATAGTTGGAGCCGATTTTATCAATACATTCACTTAATATTACAAGTTTTCCACCGTCTTTTACAAAAGCAGCAGCATGGTGAACTGATTTATGGGCCTGAATAAAATTGATATCCTTAGGATAACCGCCACTAGAGGCGACAACTAAATCGTATTGTTCAGCCGAATTATATCTGTAATAACTATCGTGAATCCGGCAGACATCCTCAAATTCAGCATAAGTCTTACCAATTTTTAGCTGGCAAACTTTTCCCGATGCATTCATAATTCCATGGATCGAAATTTTTTCAGGGATATAGTCATCTATCTCTTTTAAATCCTCGGCCAATGGGTTTCCAGTGAGTTGTCCAGGCTGACAACCTGTTGCAAGCGCCCGGGTGGATCGATCGAGAAATAAGCCATGGTTATGGTAAATGGCTTTACGCTGCGCTAATCCGGGAAACAGCAACTTACGACCTCCGCCGTAACCCGCAAAATAATGGTGCGAAATAGCTCCGAAGGTAATCAGCAGCGTACTTTTAAGAATGTCTTTACGGATGGTTACCGGAGTTCCTCTGCGGGTTGTGCCGCAAACATCAAAAACACTGTCGTCAGTGCAATCGTGATGCACAAAATGGTATTCCTTATATATAGGTCCATAAGTCTTCAGACTTTCCTCCTCGGTTTGCCGGGGATGAGTTCCGTAAGCGATATAAAAATGGATATTCTCTTTTGCAGCGCCTTTGCTTAGCAAAACATCAACCAACCAGGGTAAATATTCCGGATAGCCACACAGGCGGGTTTTATCGGAAACCACAATGGCAACATTCTGATATTTTCCGGTATCTTCCGGTAGAAGTTTGTTTAGGTCGCCAGTGAACCACTCCCGGTTGATGTTAAACTCCGGCTGCGTATAATCAGGAATAACAGCTTTGGAAGGTAACTCTAAATTAATTTCTTTGGAACCGTATTTTAATGCAAAAGTCATATCAGTAAAATTTGCCTAAAAATAAGGAGGAAAATGCAATTAGTACCTATGTTTTTGATAAAAGGGCATGTGTTGATAATAACAGCACTCAAAAAGCAATAATTTTGGCCCATTCTGTGGAAATAACCATTTATGTTTTGTATTTTTCAACAATCAAATTATAAACCTTAACCGCTTAATCATGAAAAGAAAAGAGTTTCTGACCTCCGCAGGCCTATTAGGTGTAATGCCCTTTGTTTCCGGGATGAGCAACGGACAATCTGAAAAAAAGGATGGTAACCAATTTGTTGAATTAATCAAATATCATTTGCATACGGGAGCCCGTAAGTCGATGGTGGCCGATTTCTATAAGAATGTAGCCATTCCTGCACTCAACAGAATTGGTATTTCCAAAGTAGGGGTTTTTAGTCCTGTTTACGGACCCGATAATCTCACCTTATTTGTGATGATTCCTCACGAATCTATGGAAGCTGTATATACTGACAATGAAAAGTTGCTGCAGGATAAAGCCTATATTACTGAAGGTGAGAAATTTCTGAATGCCCCCATGAGTGAAACAGCATTTGTGAGGATGGAGAAATCGGTTTTCCGTTGTTTCAATAACCTGCCCGCCATTGAAGTTCCTGCCGAACTGATGGGAAGCAACCGCATTTATGAGATAAGGATATATGAGAGTCCCAACATGGTTGCTGCTAAGAAAAAGATTCACATGTTTAACGAAGGCGGTGAAATCAATATCTTTAAGAAAACAGGATTGCGTCCGGTGTTTTTCGGCGAATGTTTGTCAGGCCCTGCTATGCCAAATCTTCATTATATGATTGCATTCAAGGATATGGCCGAAAGAGATGCCAACTGGGAAGTCTTCCGCAAAAGCCCTGAATGGGGTTCTTTGAGTAAGGATCCTTATTATGCTGATACGGTTTCGTGTATCACCGATATTATTTTGAAACCGGAGAGTTATTCGCAGATATAGAATTTTCCCTTTGAAGGTCAATTATGTTGTTGCTACAATATAATTGACCTTTAATTTTGATTACCAATTAATCAAAAATAAAATAATCATACCAACAATTGTCTCTTATTTTTTATGCCTCTATTTTATTAAGTAATTTATTTATAAATTATTGTAATTTAATTGACCGATTTTTTAGTATATAGGTGATGAAAATCATCAGTTGTGTAACTTTAAGTTAATCTGCAGTTTAGGTATTTATCATTTCTTTCATCCTTTATATCAGCACTTTAAAAATGTTTGATAACACCAACTATATCTAATTATTTCCGTAAATTATATATCAAGTTAATGCCGTCAACATAATAACCCAACTAACTAATTGTAAAATAGATTAGTTGTATTCAAAATTCATAAAAATGAGCAATTCACATATATTGAAATACTTTTTTGGATTTTTATCGTTTATTTTCCTTAGCGTACTGCCAGTATATTCGCAATTTCCCAATACTACAACAGATTATATCTGTAATAATGATAATAATACCTATGATTTTGTAAGCGGTACAGTTCGAACTGGTACGTGGGTTGTTATTGAGGGAACCGGAACTTTTTCAAATTCGACCAGCCATAGTTATTGCTCCATCTCCAATATTTCCTTTGGTAAAAACGTGTATTACTTTTACGATCCGAATGATAATTCCATCCCTGCTGGTGTGGCGGAACATTCAGTTACAATATATAACACTAAAGTTAATGCCGGACCTGATGGGGTTATTTGTTTGCCTGTAACTTCTTATAACCTGAATGCCTCTGATCCTGTAGCTTTTGCTGGAAGTACCGGAGAATGGACAGTGGTTTCAGGAACCGGAGTCTTTGCGAATAAAAATGATCATGCCACAACTGTTTCAGGTCTGAGTTTAGGAGTGAACAGATTCCGGTGGACTGGCAAAAGTTTGCCGGGTGGATGTGGAAATAGTTCAGATGATATTCAGGTAACAGTCTCAAATATTCCTCCCAATGCTTTTGCAGGCAATGATCAGACTATTTGTCCGGGAGGGTCAGCAACTATTACTGCACCTGCAGGAGCTGGCTATACTTATCTTTGGAGCACGGGAGAAACTACGCAATCAATTACGGTTTCTCCGGCTGCTAATTCCAATTACCAGGTTACTGTAACAAATTCAAATAACTGTAAAGCTTCCGATGATGTTAATATCTTAATAGATGATATTAATTTCTATAATTTGAGTTCAAATGCCTCAAGGTATTGCTCAGGAGGTACAGGGGTCACCATAAACCTTTCGGGATCGGAAGTTGGTGTAAACTATCAGTTAATAAAAGGAGGTGTCAATGATGGAGCTGCGGTTGCCGGAACGGGAGCGGCCTTAAGCTGGTCAAACAAAACAGCCGGAACCTATACCGTAGTTGCAACAAACCCTATAACCACCTGTTTTGAAGTTATGAACGGGACAGTAAACGTAACTGCAGATCCTTTGCCCGTTTCTTTTAATTTAACAGCGACTTCAGTCACATACTGCAGTCATACTTCAGGAGTTACCTTAAATTTAAGTAATTCTGAAAACGGGGCCAATTATCAATACCAACTTTATAAGAATGGAGCTGTAAATGGTGTCCCATTGGCCGGAACAGGAAACCCTCTCTCCTGGAATGATGTCACAGCAGGGAATTATTCAGTTGTAACAACAAATACCTTAACAACCTGTTCGTCAACTATGACAGGGACTCCGGCAATAACCTCGATTTTATCACCATCTATTTTCAAAGTTGAAGGAAGTGGAATATTCTGTGAAACAGCTTCAGGCTTGGATGTAACATTGGATGATTCTGAGGTTGGAGTAAATTATCAGCTCCTGAAAGATGGTTTTAATGAAGGAGGTCCTAAAGCCGGAACCGGAGCGATTCTAAACTGGACAGGGAACCGTGAAGGTTCTTATACTGTTCAGGCAAGCATTGGAGTAGGCTCTTGTCCCCGAACCATGAACAATAGTGCTGTTCTTGTAAAGGAAACCTTACCACTGATATTCGATCTTTCAGCAAATACCTCCGGCTATTGCACCGGAAGTGCAGGTGTGTCGTTAACTTTATCAGGATCACAGTTAGGAGTAAATTATCAATTGATAAAGGATGGAGTTCCTTCGGGAGCTATTGTTTCAGGAGACGGAAGTCCTTTATCCTGGGTTAATAATAAGCAGGGTATTTACAAAATCCAGGCTACCAAGGCGTCAGTTACCTGTACATTGGATATGAATGGGACTATAACTGTTGTAGAAAACTCTTTGCCTGTTCAGTTTGCAATTCCAGCTAATTTAAACTATTGTTCAAATACATCAGGAGCAACAATCGAATTAAGTTCTTCCGAGAACGGGTCGAATTACAAATATCAATTATATAAAAATGGCATTGCCGATGGTGCTCCTGTTTCAGGAACCGGCGCTCCATTGCAGTGGACAGGTAAAACAGCAGGTTCCTATACTATCGATGCAATCAATACTTTTACCAGTTGTACAAACATTATGTCAGGAACAACGGCAGTATCTGTTCTCCAGGCACCATCTTCGTTCAATGTGTCGGGAACAGCAAATTATTGTCAGGGTACAGCTGGATTGTCTATTTCACTATCTGGTTCTGAAGCAAGTGATGTTAATTATCAATTACTGAAGAATGGCGCTTCTCAGGGAGCTCCAATACCCGGAACAGGATTGCCTCTTTCGTGGAATAATCAGTTAAACGGTAACTACACAGTTAATGCATTGAATACAATTAATAGCTGTGTTACTTCTATGAATGGAGTTGCAAATCTTAGTGAAGTTCCGCTACCAATAGTATATACTTTATCCGGGAATTCAACTTATTGTACCGGGACAAATGGTGTCACGCTCACACTATCCGGATCGCAACCAGGTGTAAATTACGTTCTGAAAGATGGTGCTAATATATTGGGAACTAAGCCAGGAACGGGAGCGTCCATTTTGTGGACAAATATTTTGGCGGGAAATTATACTGTTGAGGCCATCACAACTATTCCTTTAGCCTGTCAGATTGTTATGAATGGAACTGTTAATGTTACAGCAACTCCGTTACCAGTTGTAAATGCCGGGATTGATAAGGCAATTTGTTTGGGAGAATCGATTCAATTAGGAGCCACTGGCGGAAATACATATTCATGGGCTCCTGCGTTAACGCTTAATCCCACCGACATCTACACC
>JAJYAG010000055.1 GCA_021779665.1 Bacteroidota bacterium
TCTCAAAGAGTAATGAACCAATGCCAAAGCCAAAAACCAGATTCTGACTAAAGGCTGTGGATTCCTGAATATTTTTCTTTTTCTCAGGAGTTGTAACAGTACCTTTCATGCTGAACGTGAAGTAAAGAACCGGTACCACCAGGCAGGCAAGGCTGGGCAGGAAAAGTTTCATCACAATTCCACCTGCCGAGATTTGTCCGCCAATCCAGAGCATGGTTGTGGTTACATCGCCAATGGGCGACCAAGCACCTCCTGCATTTGCAGCTATAATGACCAATCCGGCAAAAACCATCCTGTCTTTTTTATCGGCAATAATTTTTCTCAGCAGCGAAACCATTACAATGGAGGTAGTCATGTTGTCGAGTGCAGCCGAAAGGAAAAAAGTAACAATAGAAACTATCCATAAAAGCTTACGCTTGTTGGTAGTTTTAATACGGCTGGTAATTGCGTAAAAACCATCATGAAGGTCAATAAGTTCTACAAGAACCATTGCTCCTAAAAGGAAAAACAATATACCCGATACGCTTCCAAGATGCTCCATCAACTGAGCCAGTACTTCTTCTTTTCCGGGTACAAACATAATGTAGGCCAGCCAGCACAATACTCCGGTGAGCAAAGCTGTGGCGGCTTTGTTGATTTGAATAAAATGTTCAGTTGCAATTGCAACATAGCCAATTACGAAAATCAGCGCCAATAAAATAACCATTTTAAAATTTTAAAAAATTGAATATATGTTTATTAAAAGTATCTCCTGAATAAGGTTTTGTCTTCTTAAGGGAAATGGCTACCTCTTGAATAGAAAAGTTGCAAATATAGTACAATGCTCATGGTTGTGTTCCGGTTTTCAGATTTTTATTTTACTCATTTAGAGTGGTTATTTGTTGTAAAAATGCTTCATCTGCAAAAAGCCTCGTTTTTTTGCTATTTTTGCTCCGGAGTGCTACTTTTAAATAACTTAACTACCATGGTACACATGAAAAAATTCTTGAGTGTAATCCTTATAATTTCAGGGTTTTGCAGTAATATCTTCTCTCAGAATACAGAGATAAAATACCTTTCGGGAACAGGAAGCGACAATACCGTCCAGTGGGATTTTTTCTGTACAAAAGGCCGTAATAGTGGCAAATGGACAAAAATTGCCGTTCCATCCAACTGGGAATTGCAAGGCTTTGGAACTTATAATTATGGTCACGACAAGCCATTGGCCGATGAACAGGGTCTCTATAAATACAAGTTCCAGGTGCCCTCTGCCTGGAAAAACAAACAGGTTTGTATTGTTTTTGAAGGGTCGATGACCGATACTAAGGTAATGATCAATGGTGTTCAGGCGGGAGAGGTTCATCAGGGTGCTTTTTATCGTTTTAAATATGATATTTCCAAGCTGCTGAAGTTCGGCGGACAGAATTTACTCGAAGTTACTGTTAGTAAAATGTCGGCCAACACGAGTGTTAATCAGGTTGAGCGCGAAGCTGATTATTGGGTTTTCGGCGGGATTTTCCGGCCGGTTTATCTCGAAGCTGTGCCTCAGAAGCATATAGAACGTGTAGCCGTGGACGCCAGAGCTAACGGCGATTTCCTGATGGAAGTCTTTACCGAAGGAGCCGATGGAAATGCTGTCGTAAATGGCGATATTTTGTCTATTGATGGAAAACTGCTTGGAAGTATTGCCGATGTTAAAGTTGATGCTTCAACGGGTAAAACCTTTCTGAAAGCAAAATTTTCAAATGCAAAAACATGGAATCCTGAAAATCCTCATTTATATGATGCTGTAATCGGCCTCAAAGATGCTTCAGGAACTATTCACCAGGTAAAGCAACGTTTTGGTTTCAGAACGGTGGAAGTAAAAGAACGCGACGGGATTTACGTAAACGGTCAGAAAATTATGTTTCGCGGGGTTTGCCGTCACAGTTCCTGGCCAACTACAGGAAAGACTTTGAGTAAGAGTCTGAGCATTCAGGATGTAAATATTATGAAGGATATGAATATGAATGCCGTGCGCATGAGTCATTATCCTCCCGATCAGCATTTTCTGGATGTGTGCGATTCGCTCGGTATGTTTGTTACCGATGAGATTGCAGGGTGGCAGTACCCACCTTACGATACCGAAGTTGGCAAAAAGATTGTGAAGGAAACGGTTGTTCGCGATGTGAACCATCCTTGTGTGGTGCTTTGGGACAATGGTAACGAAGGTGGCTTCAACCCTGAATTGCGCGGTGAATTTGCCTTGTATGATCCTCAAAAACGAAAAGTAATTGAACCATGGGCGACACTCAACGGCATGAATACACACCACTACATTCCCTATAATTATGGGTTGACCGAATGTTTCAATGGTACAGATATTTTCTTTCCTACCGAGTTTTTACATGGATTGTTTGATGGTGGTCATGGTGCCGGATTGGACGATTACTGGAACCTGATGCTTTCAAATCCTTTGTCGGCCGGAGGTTTTCTATGGGTTTTTGCCGACGAGGGTGTGGTGCGCCGCGATAAAAATGATTCGATTGATTGTAAAGGAAACCTTGCGCCCGATGGTATTGTGGGGCCTTTCCGTGAAAAGGAGGCAAGTTTTTATACCATAAAAGATATTTGGTCGCCGGTGCAATTCGAAAAGAAATATATCACCAGCAATTTCGATGGCACGTTTACAGTATTTAACAGGTTTTTCTATACTAAATTCAGTGAATGCAGTTTCAGTTGTGAGCTGATAACATACAACAATAACTTCCCGGATTTCGTTGTAAAATCGGCAAAGGTGGATGTCGATGCTGATGATCTCCTTCCAGGCGGTAAGGGTAAATTCCGTTTAAGTCTTCCGGCTGACTGGCAGCAATACGATGTGATTAAAGTGTCGGCTACCGATCCTCATGGTCGCAACATCAATGCATGGACCTGGAATATTACTCTGCCGGCAAAAATGGCCGAAAGGATTGTGAATGCTGAAGGTATCGGAGCAAAAGTAACTGAGGAGACCGACTTTTTGGTGGTGACAGCGGGTAATTCTTCGTATAAATTTGAAAAAAAATCGGGAATACTGGCTGATGTAAGCGTTTCGGGTAAAAAGGTTTCTTTTGCCAACGGCCCAGTTTTTGCAGGTTTTGAGCCAAAGTTCAAAGATCTGAAATATAGCGCCGAAGGCGATAAGGTTGTGATTGAAGCCTCTTATGAAGCAAAACCAAGATGCTCCGTTAAATGGACCATCTTACCCGGCGGGTGGCTGCAACTCGATTATCTTTACCGTCCCGGCGGCACTGCAGATTTCTGGGGTATAACCTTTAAATACCCTGAAGAAAACGTCAAGGGAGCTACTTTGCTTGCTAACGGGCCTTTCCGGGTATGGAAAAACAGGATGCGGGGAAATGAATTCGGCTTGTTTAACAAAAAGTATAACAACACGGTTACAGGTCAAAGCTGGGATTATCCTGAGTTTAAAGGGTATTATTCCAATTTTTATGCTGTCGAAATTCAAACCAGCGAAATGCCCATTAAGATTGTGAGCGCCACCGAAAACCTGTATCTGCATCTGTTTACGCCGCAGAATCCTAAAAATAACGCAGGTAGCGTGACACCACCTTTTCCGCAGGGCGACATTTCCATTATGCATGCCATCAGCGCCATAGGAACCAAGTTTTCGAAACCGGAATCATCTGGTCCGCAAGGGCAAAAAAACGAGTTTAATCCAAATCCAAATACCGAACCGCTGAACGGAAGGTTGTATTTCAGGTTTGGAGAGTAGGGAAAGGGGCTTATGGACAATACTCTGGAACTTTTATAAGTAAATAATACATTCAGTTTATTTCCTTATAAGGAAACTTTTATATCTTTGCCATATTAAAACTTTAAATGGATTATAAATTTGATATAGAGCTTTTGGATGAAGTCGACCAGTTTCTTGAAACTCTGGATGAAAAGACCAGGGAGAAAGTTCTTTATAATCTCTGGAAAGCAAGAATGGTAAATGATTCCGAGTTATTCAAGAAACTCAGTGAGGATATTTGGGAATTCAGAACATTATATCAGGGAAATCAAGTCAGATTATTGGCTTTCTGGGACAAGACATCCGTGAAGCCTAAAATTGTTATTTGTACTCATGGATTTGTCAAGAAGGGGTGGAAAGTTCCTTATCAAGAGATTGAAAAGGCTACACGAATAATGAAATTGTATTATGGTAACGGTAAATAGTTGGGATTATGAAAAAACATAAATTAGAGGATTTAACCGAAAAATATATTGGTCCTAAAGGATCAGCGAACAGGGAAAGATTCGAATTTGAGCTTAAAGCAGATGTAATAGGTGAGATAATCAAAAAAGCGAGGATTGAACAAAATATGACCCAGGAAGAATTGGGAAGAATAATTGGCGTTCAAAAAGCACAAATCTCAAAAATAGAGAATAATGCCAAAGATGTTAGGTTTTCGACAATATTAAGAGTTTTCGAGGCTTTAAAAGCTCACGTTAATTTAACCGTTGAGTTATCAAATCACTATTATAAATTGGCCTAAAATGATTTGTAAGAGCAGATCTTTAATCTTAAACTTAGTTTTTGCTCTCAAACCCCATAATTCCTCTTATGTAATTGGCCTGTTCTTTCGAGGTTAGTCTTTCCAGAAGTAAAAAGGCGACATCCATGGCTGTGGAAGGATTCCAGCAGGTGAAAATATTACCGTCGGCAACAACAGGTTCATTCAGAACATCGGCGCCAAAATTGCGGAGCGTCTCCTGGCGGATTGCTTTTTTATTGTAAGTGGTAGCTTTCCGGCCTTGCAGAATTCCACTCTTACCCAATGGCAAAGCACCCACGCATATAGATGCTATTATTTTGTTACGACTGTTAAAATTTCGTACCAGCTCCAGGAACTTTTCATGGTAAGCTTCTTTATAAAAGTCGAATTCTTCAAACCCTCCGGGTAGTGCCAGTGCATCAAATTCGTCCGGATTTATTTCGTCTATTATGTAATCTACCACAAGTTTCTGGTCGAAGGTGCTTTTTACTTCCCTGGTAAATCCTCCGGTGAAAAGCTTGGTGGTACCATCACCATCAACGAGGTTCCAGCCTATGACATCTATAAATGCGCTTGCTTCATATATTTCGAAGCCCTGGGGAAGGAAAAGAAGTACTTTTTTCATTGTAAATAATTTAAAGGGATGGGTTGGAATCAATTTGTATGTGCAAAACTAAACTATTTATGCTTTACAATTATTATCTTTATTCCCCTAACTGCTAAAAATTAACTCATGTTATCTCTTGTTGAAAAAATTAGAAAGCAATCGGTTGTAATTTCCGATGGTGCCTGGGGTACCTTCTTAATGGCAAAAGGACTTGCACCCGGGGAGTGTCCTGAATTATGGAATGTTACACATCCTGATAAGGTTGCCGAGATTGCCCAAAGCTATAAGGATGTCGGTACCGAAATCGTGAAAACCAACAGTTTTGGAGGTAGCATTTTTAAGCTGAAAAATTTTGGCCTTGAAGGGCGTTGTTACGAGCTCAACAAGGCGGCAGCCGCTATTTCTCGTAAAGTCGCAGGGGATAAAATTTTAGTGCTGGCGTCTATTGGCCCTACAGGTAAGTTTTTGATTACCGGCGAGGTAACAGAGGAGGAGCTTTACGAATGTTTCAAGATCCAGGCCATGGCACTGGCCGAAGGTGGCGCTGATGTGATTCTTGTTGAAACCATGACCGATATGGAAGAAGCTAAAATTGCCGTTAAAGCCGCTAAAGAGAATACAAAGTGCGAAGTGGTTTGCACCATGACCTTTGATAAAATAGGAGATAACTCATTTGCGACCATGATGGGTGTAACACCTGATCAGATGGTTACCGGACTTGCTGAAGCAGGCGTGGATGCACTGGGTGCCAACTGCGGGAATGGAATGGAAGGCATGATTGAGATTACATCGCAGATAAGGGCTGTAAACAAGGAAATTCCTGTCGTAATTCATGCCAATGCGGGTTTACCTCAATATGTGGATGGTAAAACTGTGTTTCCCGAATCGCCCGAAATGATGGCCGCGAATTTTCATAAACTGTTAAAGGCGGGAGCCAACGTAATTGGCGGTTGCTGTGGAACCAGTCCTGCTCATATTCAAAAACTGGCCGAAGCAGTAAAATAATTTTATCTTATATTTATTAAACTCCGGAACTTATTCGTATAAGTTTTCGGAGTTTATTTTTTTCTAAATGTCAAATATATTGATGCTTATAATTTAATTTAAAATTTCTTCACTAAATTAACTTAGGCGTACAAGTTTTTTGTTTCTTTGCTGAAAAGTTTCAAATGGAACCTTTGTACCGGCAATTACAGCAAAACATCAAATCGCAGATACTTTCCGGACTTTACCGGGAAGGGGATTTGCTGCCCTCGGAGAGCGAACTTCAGAAGCTCCACGGAGTTAACCGGTCTGTAATCCGACAGGCATTGAACCTGCTTACAAACGAGGGGTACATTATTAAAAAGCAGGGCAAGGGAAGTATTGTGGCAAGACCTCCGCGCCGCACATTAGGATTGCTTTCGGTCAAAGGTTTTTCGCAAAACGTGAGTGAGCATAAATTAACTGTTAAAACAGTCATGATAGATAAACCATCCGTTAAGAGCTGGCCATCGGTGTTTTTTTATAATATCAGTGATATGGAACAGAGAACAGGATGTATCTACCTGAAGCGTTTGCGGTGCGTTGGAGAAGAACCGGTGATGGTCGAATCTACCTATATTTCCAATGTAAACCTTCCTCGTTTGTGTTCCCGGCCATTTGTGAACGGTTCTCTTTTCGAAACACTGAATGTTAATCACGAGGTGGAGATTACCAAAGTAGACCAGGATTTGCGTGCTGTGGCAGCCGATGAGGAAGCGGCCGGACTTTTGCGGGTACCTCAGGGATCGTCTCTGCTGCATATTTATCTTAAATTCCATACAAACCGTCAACACCTTTTTATTTACAGTTCTCTGCTGTGCAATACCGCAGACTATTCAATCGGTAACCACCTCTAACCAAATTATATGATGGGACAAAACTTATCAAGACGAAAGTTTTTTAAAACCTCGGCAGTCGGATCCACTGCTGTTCTTGGTTTACCTCTTATGGCTGGATGTAATTCCGATGGAAGCAGTTACGGTACTCACATGCAGAATCCAGTATTTAGTCTGGAAGGCTACAAAGCCAGCGACGGTCCTGCAGGTTTGCTATTTTCTCAAATCGGCTATGAATTCGGTTTCCCCGTAAGAGTCATTATCAGGTTACCCAAAAAGGAACTTTTGTCCGAAAGTGCAAAATGCGTCTTGACCAACAACAAAGGTCAGAAGGAATTTGAGATGGGCTGTGTTTACCGGGGTGAAATCTGGAGAAGTCATTGGTGGGTGGCAGAGTTTGTTGGTATTAACAAATCAGGAGAATGGGATGTTCATTTGGTTGTCGACGGAAGAACTATTATCAGCGATAAAGGACTGAAAGTTTCAGTGAATCTCCTTTGGGATGCTACCGTTGAACTTGCAGCAGCAGATATGCTAGAGCGCAGACAACATTTTACCAAAGTGGGAGCAGGGTGGCAGGATGCCGGTTCCCTTTGGGTGGAAAGTCCGGCGCAAAGTGCAATGATAATAGCCCTTTGTGAGTTGCTCGAGAGAAAGAGCGAAAAGATTGAACTGTCGCTAAAAGAGCGGATAGAAAAACAGATTATGGTAGGATGTGACTATCTTGTCATGACACAGAGTAAAGCGAAAGGGCTTGGGTTTCCTGATGGTTCTTTTTCGCACGACCTTTTGGGTCACGAAAAGGATGTCCTTCCCAACGATGCTGTGAAAGCTGTAATCGCTCTTACAAAAGCATCGCGATTACTTTCGGAAAAAAATAACGACAAAGCGGTAGTCTATAAAACAGCGGCTTCGAAAGGCTATTCCTGGTTAATCAGCAGAGCTAAACCGGTTGGCGATCTTGGCCTGAGCCGTTTTCAGCGGGCAATCCCTGAAGGTACGCCTATACCTGCTGATGAATGGCAAACACGCGACCTTGTAAGCTTTTGCTGGGCTTCGGTGGAACAATGGAAAACCGGCAATGAAACAGCTAAAGAGGAGGCTGTTACATACGCCAGTCAGATTATGAGCCGGCAAATTCAAAAAGAAAAGGCCGAAAGCGGATATTATGGTCATTTTGTTGAGTACCCAAGCATGTCGCACAGTGAGAAATCGTGGATACATGGCATTGTTAACAATACTTTTGGAGCTGATATAGGCGGTATTTACCCTAATTACCTCTTACCACTTCTTGAAATGCTTCAGTTATGGCCCGATTTGCAGGAAGTGGATAGAATCAAAGCATCTCTCCATAGTTTTACCTATAATTATTTAATTCCTGCTTGCGAAAAGAATCCATTTTTTCTGGTACCGCAGGGAATCTTTGGTAGCGAAGGACCTATATGGTTTTGCGGAACTTTCCACGGAACAAATGCCATATATGGATACACGGCAGCCCTGGCATTGGAGTTGGCTAAATTCTTTAAAGATGATAAGCTAAATGCTATTGCCTATGGAAACCTGCAGTGGCTTGCCGGATTAAATGCTGGCATCACCAGGGAAAATTTAAAAGAGGGCTGTGTGATATTCAGTACCGATATCCCTGAGGGGGCCGCCCTGCCTGCAAGTATGATGTGCGGTGTGGGCAATCGTTGGGTCGGCACCTGGTTTCAGACACGTGGTGTAATTTGTAATGGTTTTACAACCGGCAAACAGTTTGTTTACGATGTTGAGCCTAAAAAAGAAAACGATGGACCTTTCTCGTTTACTGATGAAGATTGGATTCCACACAGCGCCGGCTGGTTAACCGGATTAATGCGATTAGTATAATATTTTAATATTTCAAAAAATGACAAAAGTACAGGAACTTGCAAAAATGATAGATCATTCTATTCTTCATCCCACATTTACAGATGACGATTTGAAAAAGCAGTGCGAAATAGCCGGGGAATTCAATGTAGCTTCCGTGTGCGTTAAGCCATACGCTGTTCGTTTGGCTAAAGAATGGCTCAAAGGTTCCGAGGTTGAAGTTGGATGTGTTATTGGATTTCCGCATGGAAACAGTTCGATAGAGGTTAAGGTTTTTGAGACTGAAATGGCATGCAAGGACGGTGCCACCGAGATAGACATGGTTATTAACATTGGAAAGGCTCTGGCAGGGCAATGGGATTATGTTGAAGAAGAAATTCTGGCCATTACCAATGCTTCGCATAAGTATAATGCCATTGTTAAGGTGATTTTTGAGACAGATTATATCACAAAAACCGAAGACAAAATTAAGCTTTGTGAAATCTGTACCAAAGTAGGAGCCGATTTTGTAAAGACCTCTACCGGATATGGTTTTGTAAAACAGGCTAGCGGCGATTTCAATTATAAAGGTGCAACTGTTGCCGATATTGAACTGATGCGCAAGTATTCTGGTCCGAATGTTAAAGTGAAAGCAGCAGGCGGAGTTCGTAATCTTGACGATCTTCTGAAAATGAAGGCTGCCGGTGCTTCACGATCCGGCGCAACAGCTACCGAAGCTATCCTTAGCGAAGCAGTTAAAAGATTTGGAAACGATTAAGTAAATATGAGGTATGAAGGATGGAGTATGATGGGAACAGCATGAATTTTATCCGTGGTTGTTTTTGGCTGTTTTCTTACTACTTACTACTTACTACTGCATTTAATATTGCAGAATTGAAATTTAATTTGTTCTTTTGAGTCATAACACTACATAACAGCTATCGATTCATCAATAAATTATTTAATGAAAACTAACTCTTTACAAACGTTTACTGCTGCTATAATTATTCTGTTGATGGGCCTTTCAGCTCAATCACAACCTTGGAAAGATCATGGAAAACTAGTGGTTGAATCCATGAATCCTCATTATCTGCAATACCAGGATGGTACCTCTTTTTTCTGGTTTGCAGATACAGGCTGGGAAATGCTCCACCGCCTCAACAGGGATGAGATTACAAAATATCTTGAAAACAGAAAATTGAAAGGTTTCAATGTGATTCAAACTGTTATTATAAGTGAGTTTATTCACATGGATAAGGTCACAAACTTTTATGGCGACAGTATTTTTGTTAACGAAAATCCTGAAAAACCCCTGATCACTCCGGGTTCAAACCCTGATAACGGCCGCGAATACGATTTTTGGGATCATGTGGATTACGCTGTCCAGACTGCTGAAAAGAACGGATTGTATCTGGCACTTGTGCCATCGTGGGGCGAATGGGTTACTCCCCGCAGCGACAAGGCCTTGTTTAACACAGTGGAACAGGCGTATAATTACGGTTGTTTTCTTGGGAACAGGTATAAAACTTATCCGAATATTATTTGGATGCTTGGTGGTGACAGGCATCCCAACGAAAGAAATATTGGAATTGACCTCTGGCGTGCTATGGCCGAAGGAATTACCGATGGTACCACCGGGGAGAGGAACCTCAATGGTAAAGCCGATTACCCGGCAACCCTCATAACACATCATTCTTATAATTCATCTTCCAACTGGTTTCATAACGACGGCTGGATCGATTTTCATACCTGGGGCTCGTACCACGCCGAAATTGATAACCCAAGATCCATAGAACTGGCACTGGCTGATTGGAACCTTAAAAATCCGAAGCCTACGCTTAATTCGGAGCCATGTTACGAAGGGGGAGGAATAAATTATGCCATCGACGATAATGGTTATTTCACCTCTACCGACGTAAGGATTGCTGCTTACTGGAGTGTTTTTTCGGGTGGTGCCGGCATAACCTATGGCTGTCAGCCCATCTGGCAATTTACTGACCAAAGCCGGAAAAAGCATTCACCGAAAACAATCATGGACTGGAAAGAAGGATTAGACTTGCCTGGCGCCGTTCAGTTAGGTTACTTAAAAAAGCTCATAACATCGAGAGATATGAAAAACTTACGTCCTGATCGTTCCATGCTGATTTCGGGAATGGGAAGCTGCTCCTCGTATGCGCCTGTGCTTAAAGGTAAATCGCATGCTTTTATTTATATTCCAACCGGTAATAGTATTAAAGTGAAATTGGGTGAGATTTCAGGTACTAAAATTAAAGCTTCCTGGTTTAATCCACGTACGGGTACTTTTACTTTTATCGGAGAATTTGTAAATTCCGGCGATAAAGATTTCAAGGTGCCGGGCATGTCGGCAGATTTAACATGGTTGCGGTCGGGCCGGGGATGCGACTGGGTGCTGGTGCTCGATGATGCTTCTGTTCAGTTTTCAGTGCAATGACAATTTTTTCTGACAATATCTAAATTTATGCATTATGAAAAAAGTTTCATGTATCCTCTTTAGCCTGGTTTTGGGATTCTCGATAATTCAGGCCCAGACTAAAACTTTGAAAAAGTCGCCGGCACTTGTCGAAGCTTCAGCCGAAAGTGTTGGTATGTCAACCGAACGGATTGCCCGTATCGATACCATGTTTGCTCAGGCTGTAAAAGGTGGTAATATCCCCGGAGTTGTTGCCCTGATTGCCCGCAACGGGAAAATTGTTTTCTGGAAAGCATATGGAATGGCTGATAATCAATCGCAGAAAGACTTAAAGCGCGATGATATTTTTCGCATTGCATCTCAAACGAAAGCTATAACTTCAACTGCTGTTATGATGCTGTGGGAAGAAGGGAAATTTCAGCTCGACGATCCCATCTCGACGTATATTCCCGAATTCAAAAATCCTAAGGTTCTGAATAATTTCAGATACAGCGATACTTCTTATACAACTACCCCGGCCAAATCTGAAATTACTATCCGCCAACTGCTTACTCATACTTCAGGAATTGGTTATGGTATGATCGATGGAGATGAGAGGATAAAAATGATTTATCAGAAAGCTGGAATTACCGATGCTTTTACAACTAAAGATCTGAAAATTGGAGATAATATTAAAAAGCTTGCAAAGCTTCCGCTTCATCACCAACCTGGAGAAAAATATACCTATGGTGAAAGCCTCGACGTTTTAGGCTATTTTATTGAAATCATTTCGGGAATGCCTTTCGATGTATTTCTGAAGACAAGGATTTTTGATCCGCTTGGAATGAACGATACCCGTTTTTATCTACCCGATAACAAGGCAGGAAGATTAGTTGCTGTTCAGCAGAAAAATAAAAACGGAGAATGGGAAAGAATGACTGCTAATGCTCAGTTTGATCCCGATTATCCTGTTAAAGGAGCCAAAACATTTTTTGCCGGCGGGGCAGGGCTTTCCAGCACTGCTAAAGATTATGCAACGTTTCTTCAAATGTATCTGAACGGTGGTGAATACAACGGTGTAAGATTGTTAAGCCGCACTACCGTTGAACTGGTCATGGCCGATCAGAACCTGAAGGTTTGGGATAAAAGTGCTGACAATCACCTGGGATTGGCGTTTTCAGTCGAAAACCAGGGCGGACAAGATAAGGGCGCGAAAGGCAGTATTGGTACATTTGGCTGGGGCGGCTATTTCAATACCCAGTATTTTGCCGATCCAAAGGAAAAGGTAATCGGAATCATCATGAAACAAACCCAAGGGCCTGTGAACGATGAAACAGGTTGGAAATTCCGCCAGATGATATGGCAGACAATTGACGATTAAAGAAGAATTTGTACTTAATAAACAGCCTTTGAATTAATTATATATTAAAACTAAGTCGTTATGCGAAAGTTGTTGCTTATGTTTTTTGCACTTCTGCAAGTATTGGCAGGATTTTCACAACCGAGGTTTCCGCTTAAAATCAGCGAGAACAAGCGCTATTTTGTCGACTCGGGCGGAAAACCTTTTCTGTATCATGCCGATACCGGCTGGCAAATTTTTGTTCAGCTTACCGTTGAGGAAGCCGTTGAGTATATGAGTTTCAGAAAGGCACAGGGATTCAATACCATTCAGGTCCAGGTGGTGATGTCGCCCGAACAGGTAAATCGTTATGGCCAAAAGGCATTTTATGGCGATGCCGATTTTTCGAAACCCAATGAGGCATATCACGATCATATAGCCAAAGTGCTGGCAAAAGCCGATTCTCTGGATTTACTTGTTGTAATGTCCGGCCCCTGGTTAGGATGTTGCATGGAAGCATTTGGGGGCAGTCCCGATAAACCTTATCAGAAAAACGGACCGGATAAGTGCAGGCAATATGGTAAATATCTCGGGAAGAAATTTTCGAAGTTTAAGAATCTGTTCTGGATCACAGGTGGTGATAACGACCCAAAGGGCGATCGGGCAAGTCTTTTTGCTTTTATTGAAGGACTATACGAAACGGCACCCAAACATCAACTCATAACATATCATGCATCGCCAACCCGCTCCAGTACCGATTTGTTCCAATATGCGCCCTGGCTTGGTTTTAGTTTTATATACACCTACTGGCGCGAAAAACCCAACAGCTGGGTAACTCACGATATGTTACCTCATGTTTATGAAGTGGCTCTGCGCGAATGGGGTAAATCGGACAAAATGCCGTTTGTACTCGGAGAAGCTCAGTACGAAGGTACAGGGTTGATTGATAATGATATGGGAGAGCCTCAGATTGTCCGCAGGCAGGCATATTGGACCATGTTGTGCGGAGGTGCCGGTCATGCCTATGGATCTGATTTATGGAATTTCCCGACGAACTGGCGTGAGATTGTGAAATATCCCGGCGCTTATCAAATGGGGTATTTCATTAAGTTTTTTGAGCAAATTCCATGGTGGACACTTGTTCCGGATGTTGGGCACAAAGCTGTAATTGCCGGGTTTGGCGACTGGGCAAAACCTGATTATGCAACCACAGCAGTGAGTAACGATAAAAAGCTTCTGGTATCCTATATCCCTTACCTTACATCGTTAACTGTTGATTTTGGTTACCTGGAAGGAAATAAATTCTCTGTAAAGTTTTTCGATCCGCGCAGGGGAAAATTCATTAAGGAAACAACGGTAGAAAAGAAAACTGTTCAGCGGTTACAATCTCCTCCGGGAGAAGATTTGGTGTTGTTAATTCAGGCAGGTAATTAAATTGGTCAATACAATGTTAGTTTAAAGTACATTGAAAGATATCAGAAGAATTGCCCAGCGCTTTTAAATAATCAGAACGGTGATAGTATGATGTTATTAATGCGTAGGGTCTGAGAAAAAATGTACCTTTATTCTGATCGAACCAGTCAATCCTGATTCTTATATTCGTTCCTGTGGTTAACATTCCGTAACCAGTTACCGAATTTGTATAATTATCTTTAGAAACCTGTTCATTTCCGCTTATAAAAAAACGGAAAGCAAATCCATATCCATATTGAGGTTTCTTGGTAATGTTGAGCATTTTGCCATACGCATAAATATCATGCGATTGCTTAACTACGCTATCCAAATGTACTTCATAAGTGGGTATTTGATCCATATTGTAAGTACTTAACGTGGCAGAAGCTCCACCAATATGCTTTATCTTCTCCGGCGTTCTTTCCAGATATCCATTGTGTTCATATTTGGTATTGTAAACTCCAAAAGGAACATTTTGAACCTTGTAGGAACCAAGCTCGTCAGTTACAATTGTTGCCGAAAACTCATCGTTGGAGATGGTAACCGTTGTTCCGCTCATATCTTTTTCCTGATACCCATATTGATCTAAAAGATTTACTTCTCCAATAATATCTCCTTTCAATACGCCCAAATCATTTTCTTTTGTGCATGAAAGGATCATAAGCGACAAACAGCAAGTGAAAATGTGTTTTTTCATTTTATTTAATTATTGCACTAAATACCTGGGAATGTTTTTCGGGATTGATGGAGGAAAATATTAACAGATTATAATAGGAATTTATATACCCGCCATCTAAATCATCCGAACCATAGATGATGAAGTATACTTTAGTGTCTGGTTTAAATATTCGGGCCTTTTCAAATTTGAGTTTAATATCGTTTTCTATGTAAACATGGCTGTAGGCCTGATATTTATTGTACGACACATCATTCTTAGTACTCATAAAAACCAGCAAACGATTTTTCCAATTAACAGGAGCAATGTTGAATACAAGTGAATAATTGTCCTGAGATTCATAGGTGGGCGATGCAGGAATTGCCGGATTTTTAGCCAACTTGTACAAGTTTATATAAGAAGCCCATACACTATCAGTTCCAAAAACAGCAATGTTATAAAGATCCACTGTTCCAAAACTGTCTTTTTTTGCTGAAATTTTGTATGTCCCATTCCCAAGTCCTGAAAATGAGAATTTATATTGACTCGTTTCGGGGTTTCTCACAACTTTCAAAGATTTTGTACCATACGGGCCGGACGCTGTTACCAGGACAGGTCCGTCATTATCTTCCTGTATATTTACATACCCGGATATTGTACCACTATTGTACAGAGGCTTTACCTCATCCTTTTTACAGGAAAAAGATAAAAAGATCAATATGAGGAGCGGAATGAAAAAATTATTCCGGAACAATAAATGAAAATTCTGGTGACTCATATCCAAGTTGTGGTATTATGGTTTGTTGCATTTGAGGATCTTCATATTGTGTTATTCCTGAAATATATAATTGATAGTTCGTAGAGACCGATACCTCTACAAAGGCTTTAAAGTATAATTGGGTTCCGGGAATAAATCCCAGCCTGTTCACCCAGGTTCCCGAAACTCCATCATTGATATATTGAACATCGCTCATATTGGTTCTGTCTGTTCTAACGTTTTGCTTATCAGAGTAATAGAAACGAACGGGAACTGAGACAAGAGGGAAATTGGAAAGATTTGTACTTACTTCGATAGCCTTATTGGTAATTTTAATACTGTTTATGCGTATGGATGATTTTGCAATCAGAAAAAACACTTCTCTCACCTCGCAATTGGCGGAAAAGTAGGTAGGTGTTCCTCCTAAATGTTTAACACCGAATTTTTTTAGGAGGCCAAATCCGTTTTTTTCGGCTATTATTGTATAAGTACCTGTAGGGATGTCCTTAAATTCAAACCTTCCATAATAATCGGTGGTTGTCTCGTAAGTTGAATTACCTACAGCTGAAATTTTGATTCCCCCGTTATCCATTAGTAAGTTGCCGAACTCATCAAACAAAAATGCAGAACCTACAATGCTTCCCTTCAGATTGGGAGTATAAACATCTTCTTTTTTGCAGGCACTTAAAAACGGAAGAATAGCAGTTAGCAGGATAATTATATTCTTCATTTGGTAGTTTATGTTAACCAAAAATACAAAAAAAATAAAGCTGACAAATTTCTGCTTGGTTATTATTGATTTTCAATAGAAAAAACTGTTAACGCTTCATAATGGTGTAAATTTTCGTTTTGAAATAACTTAAAAATGGTTTTAATTTACGCAATCGATTTCAATATCGTATTAACTTAATTACCAAACCAATGAAAAAGATATTTTTACTATTAATTTTGAGCCTGCTTCAATGGAATTTAAAGTCGCAGCCTTATCCTTTTCAAAATCCAAAACTTGACGATGAGAAAAGGCTGGATAATTTAATTTCATTGCTAACACTTGATGAAAAAGTCAACTGTCTTTCCACGCGCTTAAATGTTCCCCGGCTGGGAATTACCGGAACCCGTATTGTAGAAGGGTTGCATGGTTTAGCGCTTAGCGGTCCGGCTAACTGGGCTGTTAAAGGTAAGGGCGCATCGGTTACAAGTACCTTTCCCCAGGCTATCGGTCTGGCGCAAATGTGGGATCCTGACCTGCTTACTCAACTTGCGTCTCTTGAAGCTGAGGAATGCCGCTACCTTTCCCAGAACGAAAAATATAAAAGTGCCGGGTTGATCATGCTTGCTCCAAATGCCGACTTGGGTCGGGATATTCGCTGGGGAAGAACAGAGGAATGTTATGGTGAAGACGCTTTCTTAAATGCTTCGCTCGTGGTGGCTTTTGTGAAAGGCCTTCAGGGAAACGATCCCAAATACTGGAAAACAGCATCGCTGATGAAGCACTTTCTGGCAAACAGCAACGAAAATAACCGAACCATCAACTCATCCGACTTCGACGATCGTCTTTTCCGCGAATATTATTCCTATCCTTTCTACAAGGGCGTGACTGAAGGCGGTTCCAGGGCTTACATGGCAGCATATAACAAGTATAACGGTATTCCATGTACCGTTCACCCCATGCTTACCAACATTACCGTTAAGGAATGGGGGCAGAACGGGATTATTGCCACCGATGGGGGAGCTTACCGACTGCTGGTTACCGCTCACAAATATTATCCTGATCTGGTTACAGCCGCGGCAGGATGCATAAAATCGGGCATTACCATGTTTCTCGATAATTACAGAGACCCTTTAAAGGAAGCGCTCACAAAGCAGATGATTACAGAGCAGGAAATAAATGCTGCGATCAGGGGTAATTTACGAGTAATGCTGAAATTGGGTCTTTTGGATGAGAATCCTGCCAATCCTTATTCCAAAATCGGGATTGCCGATACCATTGCTCCATGGACTAAACCGGAGAATCAAAACATGATTCGTACAGCAACTGCAAAATCGGTTGTATTGATGAAGAACGAAAAAAATATTCTTCCCATAGATAAAGGAAAAGTAAAATCGATAGCAGTTGTAGGGCCTGCAGCAAACTTTGTAACTTCCGACTGGTATGCAGGGAAACCTCCTTACGCGATTTCGGCATTGCAGGGTATTAAAAATGCTGTCGGCGAGGATGTGAAAATTCGGTTCGCTGCCAGCAACAAAGCCGATTCGGCAGTGATTGCAGCTAAGGAGTCGGATTTGGTTGTTGTTTGCGTGGGAAATCACCCGTTGGGCTTTAATCTGCCGTGGGGTGTAAATTATGTTCCCAGCGATGGTCGCGAAGATGTGGATCGTCAGGCAATATCGCTGGAGCAGGAGGATCTTGTAAAACTTGTGTATGCAGCAAATCCCAATACAGTGATGGTTCTGGTATCGAGTTTTCCCTATGCAATTAACTGGTCGAAAGAGCATGTGCCGGCAATTGTGCATATCACTCAATCGAGCCAGGAACTTGGCAATGGATTGGCCGATGTGCTTTTCGGAAAAGTGAGTCCGGCTGGCAGATTGGTGCAAACCTGGTCTGCTTCCATCGATCACCTGTTGCCAATTCTCGACTATAATATCCGCCACGGCCGCACTTATATGTACGATCAGCATACTCCTTTATTTCCATTCGGTCATGGTCTTACATACACCACCTTTGAATATTCCGATTTTAAAACTTCAAAACCATCCATTAAAAACGGCGAGGTTGTGAATGTGAGTTTCAAACTTAAAAATTCAGGAAACTACGATAGCGACGAGGTTGCCCAGTTATACGCCAGCTTCCCGGGTTCGGCGGTTGACCGGCCGGCTAAAGCGCTCAAAGGTTTCAAAAGGATATATGTTCCAAAAGGACAAACGGTTGAAGTGGTTATTCCTGTCAGAGCCGACGACCTGAAATATTGGGACGTGACTAAGAATGCTTTTGTTCTGGAAAAGGGAACTGTGAAATTTGCGATTGGCGCATCTTCGGCAGATGTGAAACTGAATGGCCAGTTGGCAGTAAATTGAGTTTCTTTCCATTGTTCAAAACTTTCCTGTTTTGGGTATAACCTGTAGCTTTATAATTTCAGTCTTTACGCCCTACTGCTTAAATTTGAAGTGATCTTAGAAGTGAGATAAACTTTTAGGGTCACTTCTTTATTTTAAATAACCCTGAACATGAAAATTCTTCATACATCGGACTGGCACCTGGGTAAGTACCTGAATAATTTTTCGCGGCATCAGGAGCAGGAGGAAGTATTAAACGAAATACATGAGATTGCAGATCGGGAAGATGTTAATGTGGTCCTGATTTCGGGCGACCTTTTCGATACCTACAACCCGCCGGTAGAATCTACAGAGCTGTTTTACAAGTCCCTGAAGAAACTTGCTGTAAATGGTAAGCGGGCAGTGATAGCAATTGCCGGCAATCACGACTCACCCGACAGAATTGAGGCTCCTGATCCATTGGCCCGCGAATGCGGGATTATCTTTGCCGGATATCCGCATACGCGTGTTCAGGTTTTTGAACTCGAGTCAGGTCTGAAAATTCTGAATAGCGATGAAGGCTTTTTCAGCCTGAGCATACCAGATGTAAAGGAGGAACTCCGGGTGCTTATTACTCCTTATGCCAACGAATATCGCCTGAAAACATACCTGGGAGCAGAAGATCAGGAGGCAGAACTGAGGTTGGTTCTTAAAGATAAATGGCAGCAGCTTGCCGAAAAGTATTGCGACGGGGCCGGTGTAAATATTTTAGCGGCTCACCTGATGTTTATTAAAACCGGCGACGCCATTCCCGAGGAACCCGATGATGAAAAGCCCATTTTGCACGTTGGTGGTGCGCAACTGATTTACGCCGACAGCATTCCTTCGCAGATTCAGTACACTGCCCTGGGGCACTTGCACCGGCAGCGTTTTGTAGTTCCGGAGGGCGCTCCTGTTGTTTACTCCGGTAGTCCGCTGGCTTACAGTTTCAGCGAAGCAAATCAAAGTAAGTTTGTGCAGTTGATTGATGTTTTGCCGGGTCAATCTGCAAAAGTTTCTTCCATAGAATTAAAATCAGGAAAGAAACTGCTGCGGAAGCGTTCCGAAAGTATAGAAGAAGCCCTGGAGTGGTTGCAACAAAATCCCAATGCACTTGTGGAATTAACCATGGTAACAGACAGCTACTTAACTGCCGACGACAGAAAGAAGCTTATGAATGCGCACACAGGGATTGTATCATTGATTCCCGAAGTGAAAAATCCTGATTTAACAAGTCTGAGCTCGCATCAAAACATAGACCTCACAAAAGATCTCGAAAGCCTTTTCCAGGATTATTTTTTACACGAAAAAGGACAGCAGCCCGGCCCGGGAATTATGAGCCTGTTTAAAGAAGTTTTATCAGAAGAAGAATCCGTTTAAAGCAAAGCAGATGATTCCAGTTTCACTCACCATACAAGGTATTTATTCCTATCAGGCGAAGCAAACCATCGATTTTACAAAGCTTACCGCGGCTGGTATTTTTGGCATTTTTGGTCCTGTAGGAAGCGGAAAATCGACAATTCTCGAGGCCATTACTTTTGCGCTGTACGGAAGGACCGACCGCCTCAATCTCTCGGGCGACAACCGCAATTACAATATGATGAACCTGAAGTCGAACGAAATGCTGATCGACTTTGTTTTTCGCACCGGGGCTGAACAAACCGAATATATGGCTTCGGTAAGGAGTCGCCGCAACAGCAAGCAGTTCGACGACGTAAAAGCATGCGACCGCACAGCTTATCGCAAAACAGAGGGTAAATGGATTCCTCTGGAAGTCGAAAAACTCGAAACCATTATTGGGTTGAGCTACGACAATTTTAAGCGCACCATTATCATCCCGCAAGGAAAATTTCAGGAGTTTTTACTATTGGGAAGCAAGGACCGCACACTCATGATGAAAGAGTTGTTTAATCTCGACCGTTTTGAGCTTTATTACAAGGTAGCTTCCATTGAATCGAAAACCAACCAGCAAAAGCAAAATATTGAAGGTCAGCTTCAGCAGTTGGGCGAAATTACCAAAGAACAGATTGCTGAAACTGAAACGTTTCTAGCCGGAATCATTCAGGTAATTGAGACAACGGCTAAGGAGTTAGCGTTGCAGCAGGAGGAAGAAGGTAAATTAAAAAGCCTGAAAGAGGCCGCCGGGAAAATTGAGTCGTATAAACTACAGTTGACTGCGCTAAAACAGCAGGAACCGGAAATTGAAAACCTGGAAAGGAAACTTGCTGATTTCGAATATTGCATTATTTATTTTAAGGCACTTCTGAGTGCTGTCACCACAACAAGTGCAAATATTGATGAAATAAGAAAAAACCTTATAGTCGACGAGAATAATCTTGGTGGAATAATTTTGCAGATTCAAAAACTGGAAGCCGACTTTGAGACCATCAGGAAGAATTATGAAACCAGGGAAATTCTGAAACAAAAGGCCGACGAATTAACCAAAATAGTTCGAATCCTGGATTTACAGGATCGTTATAAGAATTTTCAGATTCGTATTGCAAACGGTGAAAAGACGATAGCCGGAGTAACTGAAAAAATTGAACTACAGAAGCAAAAGCTGGAAAAGCTTTCACTTGAGTTGAAAGGATTAAAGGAACGAGTTCCAGATATGGCGCGACTTTCAAAGGTCCGCGACTGGTTTACGGTTAACACTTTAATTGAAAAGACCAGGGCTGGAATTGAGGCTGAAAAGCTGGTTTTGGAGAAGGAAGTGGAAAATTTGATGCAACAAAAGGCTTCTCTGTTTAATAACGACATTTTTATAGGCATAGCATTGAGCGAAAGCTACGATCAGATTATAGCCCTTCTGGAGGAGAAACAACAGACGCATCAAAATGCGATAGAGGTATTAAATATTGAAAAGCAGCACTTTCAGGTTCAGCAAAAGCTGGAAGAATATTCCTCGGCACTGGAGGACGGAAAACCCTGTCCGTTGTGCGGCTCACTCTCACATCCTCAAAAGTTTAATTCGTATAATATTCACGAAGGACTATTAAACATCGGCAAGGAACTTTCCAATCACGAACGGTACTTAAATCAGATTGATAAAAGTCTTAAGAAGCTTACTGAAATCAACACTGCGCTATGCCTTAAAGAAGACAGTCTGGAGAAAATTCTGCGGAAGCTTGAAGAAAATCAGCAACAGCGCGCTGAACACCAAAAGCTTTTCATTTGGGAAGATATTAAGGACGAAGTTTTCTTAACAACTATGTTTCAGCAAGCCGAAAAGGTTCAGTCCGAAATTTCAGCCTTTGAAAAGGAACTGGAAGCGTTGAGAATTCAGACCGACAAGGATAACAATCAAAGGGAGATGTTTTCCAAAGCGATAGTTGAGATTCAGAAGAATTCAATTAAAGAACTATCCGAAGCAAATACTTTAAAAGAACAGATATCGCTTTTGGATATCAGGAATTTTGCCGATCAAAATCCCGATATGATTACGATTGAAAGTGAAACACTGCTTAAACAGTACCGGGAGATTGAAGATCAATATCAAAAATCGCTTAACAATCTGACACAGTTGCGCAAAGAACAGGATACACTTACCGGGAAGTTGGATACAAACCGGAAATCGCTCGAAAAAGAAGAGCAGACCTTCAAATCGCTAGAGGCCAATGTTGAAGAACAATTGAAGCAGTCCAGGTATTCCTCTCAGGAAGAGGTGAAGACCATTCTTAGTATGAACCTGGATCTTGAGCAAGGCCGTAAGCGGATTTCATCGTTCCGGCAGGAGGTCGATTTTGTAGTAAAGCAACTCGATTTGCTAAAACTCCAGATGAATGAGCAGCAGTTTAATCCCGCTGCTTATCAGCAAATTCAGGAAAACATCCTGAAGCTTGCAGAGGAATTAAATCGTAAAAATCAGACGAAAGGTCAGCAGGAATTATATCTGAAGAATATTAAAAGAGATTTTGCCGCCAGGGAAAGTCTGCTTGATTCTTTAGCGAAAATCGGAAACAGGCTCGAAGATATAAAAACGTTGAAACAGCTATTTAAAGGCAATGGCTTTGTAAAGTATATTTCGTCGGTTTACCTGCAGGAGCTTGTACATTCGTCCAACGAAAGGTTTTATAAGCTCAGCGGACAAAAACTGAGTCTGGAACTTAACGGGGAGAACGACTTCGAAATACGAGATTATCTGAATGGTGGTAAATTGCGGAATGTGAAAACCTTATCGGGCGGACAGACGTTTCAGGCAGCGTTGTCCTTAGCTTTAGCTCTTTCGGATAATACTAAAAAGCTGAGTGGTGCCGACGAAAATTTCTTCTTCCTCGACGAGGGTTTTGGATCTCTTGATAAGGAGTCACTCCAGATTGTTTTCGAAACCCTGAAATCTCTTCGCCACGAAAACCGCATTGTTGGTATTATTTCGCATGTGGAAGAAATGAACCAGGAAATCGACATCCACCTGAAAGTAAGAAATCACGAAGAAACAGGGAGTCTGGTGGAGAAGAGTTGGGAGAGGAGATGAAACAAGGACTTATTTCCTTAACGATTTTTTTAAGTAAGTTTTATGCAGCTCATTAGTACTGATTAATTTAGTGAAACCTTTATTTTTAATCCAAGAGTAAGTTTTTTATCCCCAGTCCATAGTTTTCCATTGAGGTGAATGGTGAGAGCAACAAACAGTGCATCATTTATATCTATATTACTAACTAACTCCAATGCTTTTTCAATTTCGCTATCATTTAGGACAATGTCGTCAATAAAAAATATACGACTTGTTACTGTATGGAAAGATCGTTCAAATTGCTCTTGACTTAGTCCTGATATTTTAAGGATTTTAGTTTTGTGCTTTAAAATTTCTTCTTTAAGAAGTCCGATTGTGAAAAATCTGAAATATTTTGAACCATTAATTAACAAATGACCTAATACATTTTGGCTGTTCAGAATAGCGCTAAATACTATGTTTGAGTCGACAACGATATTCATCTTGTTTACTTTTTTAAGATCAGCTAGAATGTCGAACTAAATAATATTCTTTTGTAGAAAGGGGTTATTTTCAATTGAGGATGTGCTATCCAATATTACGTTTAGACTTAAAATTCGTCCACATCTTTTTATTTACGGTTTTTGCCAGTTTTTCAATATCTATCTGTTTAGCTTTACTTGAAGATGTCTGTTCTTTATAATCAAGAAAATCAAGCATATTTTGCAATTCAACTAAATCAATATTAGCAGGCAATCGTATTAAAATTTCATTATTGGTTCTCTCAAGTATCATTTTCAAAATTTTTGTATAAATATAAGTCAAAATGTTAGAACCATAGTAATTTTATCAATCACAAAAAGCACAAACAATAAAGCTGTGCTTTTTATTACAATAAGTTTCTATCAATCGTTTTTCCTACAAATGCACCCCGAAAGGTTCCTGATCCAAAACTGTGGACCACTGCTGTATCAGCTTTTTATATTCAATGCCAACAGGTCGTATTTTTCTGTCCATATCAAATAAACCCAGTGCATTTATGGTTCCGTTATCCTCACGCAGAGCGGTATTCCAATCTACCTGGTCGATAAGGCTGTACCAGGTAAATCCAAGCAGCGGAACACCTTCCTGACGGAGGTGGTAAGCATTTGTCCATTGCTTTTTCAGCCAGTTGGTGGATAAGGGTTCGAGCAAATTTGTTTCGGTATGCATTACCGGAAGGTTATACCTGTTAAAATACTGGTGTGTAATAACATGATAACCAAAAATTTCGCCCGAAGCGCTTGTCATTCCGTTGGAATGCACCAGATGCTCGTTGGTGATATAATAATCGTTACCCATAATACACCTGTATGTATTGGCATTGTTCATAAACCAATGATACTCGGTTTTTGTCATTCCATTTTCGAGCAAAAACTCATACATGGGTACACTTATTGGATAACCATAAACCAAATCGAGCGAAAGAAAACGCCGTTCGTTTAAAACATTGGATAATTCCATACAAGATGGCTCTTCGGGGTGAAAATATTCAGCCGATTCACTTTGTATAAAAACTGCTTCAGGCTGAATCTTTAAAATTGCCTTCATGGACAGAATATTAGCTTTGCATAGATTTTTCAGAGCAATCACAAAATATTTATCCCCGGAGAGACGCTCGTTCCACCAGCCGTGAGATGCCGAGAATGTTGCTGCTATAAAGATTTCGTTTATAGGAGTGTAAATCTGGCACCATGGGTATCTTTGTGCAAAAGCAGCACTATATTCGGCAAAATGTTCCGGAAAATCTGCATTTTGGAAGTTTCCAAGCCAATCGGGAACTCCAAAATGACAAAGGTCCACAATGGGAGTTATGTCCATTTCCTTCATGGCATTAAAAACTTCGTCGGTAAAGCTCCAATCGTACTTTCCCGGGCCAACATGGGTCGAATAGAGCGGAGGCCCATATCTTAAAAAGTTAATGCCTATTTCTTTTGTAAGTTCAAAATCTGTTCTCCAGTTTTGGTAATGTTTTGCTTTCTCCATCTCATCAATTCTTTTGGTGCTTCCATCGGGTAATTGTATGGTGGGGTAACTGTTCTCTATTCCAGTAGCAAACATGAACTTTCTCATGGATCCTATCATCGCATTCAAATATTTAAGTGTTTCAGATTACTTGTTGTAAGGGATTATTTTTTAATTCATTAAAATAGCTGGCCAAACTAGCTTGTATCGGAGGCAGAACAATTCCCTGCGAGCTTTTCAGAACAGAATAGGAGGGGCGCTCTGCTGAGAAGTTGAGTTTCTCATAAGGCTGAGGCAAAACGTGTTTATTGCTTTTTTCTGCAAGGTTCAAAGCCAGTTGAATAAAACTGAAATGCGACATTTCATCTGGTCCCGACAGATGCCAGATACCAGATTCATTGTCTATAAGTAAATCCAGTGATTGATTTACAAGATCGGGGATATAGGTTGGAGAAATAATTATATCAGAAGGCAGAAAAATTTGATTACCGGGGGTTGATGCAGTGTGTAAAGCTGCCCTCAGCGGATCGTCGTTTGTCCAGGGATTAAAAAAGAAACTGCTTCTTATAATCAAAGCGTTGGAGTTGTTTTTGAGTACAAATTCTTCCGCCATTTTTTTCGATTCGCCATATCGATTAAGCGGTTCTGTAAAATCGTTTTCGACATATGGATTTTTCTTTTTGCCATTAAAAACCTGGTCGGTCGAGAAGGTGAGATATCTTATGTTAGCCGATTTACACACCTGCGACAGCAGCACAGCTCCCAGCGTATTTTCTCTGAAGCATTTCTGGGGAAAGGCTTCTGCTTTGTCGATATCCGTAAATCCCGCAGCATTAATTATTGCCCAGGGATTAGTTTTTGAAAGAAATCTTTCCATCGATGCCATCGACGCTATATCGAACTGGTCGCGGCTTAGAAGTTTATATGTTATTCCCCTGAGGGTGCAAATGTGTGCAAATGCCTGACCTAGTGAACCATTAGCCCCAATTATCAACAAAGGTGAGTTATTCCTTTTACTTCCTTCGGATTTGTGGTCCTTTTTTGAAAAATTGTAAAGTATCCGGATGTCTCTTTTCCACCAACCTTCAGTTTCGAGTAACGGATGAGACGAATAACCTTTGGAATTGAGCTCTTTAATGAGGTGCGCAAGAGCTGTTGGTCGTGGAGATCCTGGTCTCAGATCGTAAATTCCCGATTCGTACCATTTATTCTGAACCTGGAGAAGTGAGTTCCAATCGTAACTTCCAAGAATGGACCAGGCTGTAATAGCTCTGAAATCGACTCCTTCACTTTTCAATCGGAGTGCAGTATTGTAGGCCTCATTGAACCAACGTAGCTGCTCTTCACGTGTACATCCCAGATGAACTTCCGAAAGCGCCAGTGGTAATTTATATCTTTCCCAGCTTTCTTTCAATAAACCATAGAAACCAACCGGCTCAATTTTGCCTATACGTACAGCCTCAACATCGGCATAATCCATTTTTCCGTTGCCACCGTGATAGCGTCGCGGGTACCGGTATTTTTTTTCGTCGAGATACCGTTCACTGGTAACATAATAATTGAAACCGCAGATATATGGAGTACAGATGTTTTTTGCAAAGAAATCAAGCTCTTTCCGTTTTATTCCGTTTTTAATGAAGTATTTCCAGAAAGGATGTTCAGGGTTCAGTTTTCCTGTTAGGATATCGTAAGTAAGCCAGCGTCTGTTATTCTCAAATTCAGCCTGTTTTTTAAGAGCAGGAGTGCTGTGAATTTTACAGATATCTTCAGTTTGAACTAATTTGGCGTCTGGATTTATCTCTCTGATTTTTTGCATCGACAATACAATACCTTTCATCTCATTCAGAAAGATTCGGGCAAAGGATTTGTCAGATTGATAGTGAGGGTACCAGATTCCATAAAGACCCGAAAACCTTGCTGTTGTAAGGGGTTCGTTTATGGGATTATAATACTCTATCCACGGGTATCGTTGAGCAATAACAGCTGCATATTCTGCAATACGTTCCGGAAAATCTGACTGGGATAGATCTGTGAAAAATGGTCCGCTGCCATGGTGCAGCAATCCTGCTATTGGAGTAATATTAAGTTCCCGGAGTCTTTCAAATCGTTTGTCGTGCAACGAAAGGAAATTCTCCGGGTTCTTAAAGTATTTTTCCCATAAAATAGGATATCGTATTGTACGGATTCCTAAATCTGCAATAAGCTCCAGGTCGTTTGGCCTCGCTTCGTGGCCATTTAATTTCAACTGATCATGTACTTTATTTCTAACCCGGGCTACAGTACATTCTACGCCTCCCCAAATTTCCATAGAATTTTTTCTATGTGATTACTAACAGATCTTCAGATCTTTTATTTTATCCTCCTTTTAAGGTTATAAATTTGTTAATGCACTACGGAACCACAACGCTGCTGCTTGCTACACTAAGTACCTTGCTTGCCGGGGTGAGTTCTTTGGTGCTTACGGCTACTTTTGCATCCAGGGTAGCCATAATTATTCTTTTCATACCCTGCCATGTTAAATCCCACGAATTGGATTTTAAAACCTGACGAACTTTCTTTTTCCAGTTTTTATCATTTATCAGAAGACGGGCTTTTTCAATTGCCTGTGCAAAATCATTTACTGTATCTGCGATAAGGACCAGCCCCATTTCACCGTAAGGAACAACCACATCGCGTATGGATGTTGAAATCACTGGTTTTTCGCAACATAAATATTCGGGTGTTTTGGTAGGACTGATAAACCTTGTGCTGTCGTTTTTGGCAAAAGGGAGCAATGCAATGTCCCAGTTACCCAGGTAAGCAGGAAGCTCACTGTAATTTTTCTGCCCCAGGTAAAAGATATTTGAATGTCGGGGCAGCATGGCCGGATCAATTTTGACAACCGGTCCAATCATAACAAAGTTTATGTGAGGCATTTTTTGTGCCAGACCGTCGAGTAATTCAATATCCAGTCTTTCGTCAATTACGCCAAAAAAACCGGCTCTTGGGTGAGGGATATTGGCCTGATCTTCAGGATCGCTGACTTGCAAACCGCTTTCGAAATGCTTCTGGTCTATACTGCTTGGGAATGGGTAAATATTTGTATGCTTGTCTTTTTTATATTCGTATAAATATTGTCCTCCGGTAAAAACAACATCGGCTAATTTCAGTAGCGATGCTTCATTTTTTATCATATCGGGATGAGCACCTTTAAAATGTGAAAGTTCATCCATACAATCGTAAACTACTATTTTGGGGTTCAGGTTCTTTGAAAACGGCAAAGCCATAGGAGTTATATACCAGAAAAGATAATCGGTAATGTTATTCCACTTAATCAGCTTTTTAATTGCGTCTTCAAGGTATTGCTGAATTTCACTCTCGCCCGATTGCTCCTGAATGTGGGGTGTAATGATGGTAATATTTTCGTTATATGTTCGTGCTTTTAAATAATTTACTTCAAAGTTGCCAAAAATAGGTTCTTCGATATAATACACCGGCATTTCCTTTGCCCAGCGGGTGAGCAGATGCTGTGGACGTTGAAACACAAAGTCCCAGCGCAGATGAGAAAAGCAGATTATATTTTTAATACCGGGTTCTGAAACTAACGTTTGAGTGTTTTGTTTTTTTTTTGAACTTTTTAATGTAATCAATTTTTCATGGGCTGTTTTTTTTTTAAAATCAATTTCCCGTACTTTGATAGAATCCATAATAATCCCTTCTTTTTAAGTTAACGCTGATGAAATAAAAAAAAAGTCCCTTGATTACTCAAGGGAATATAGAGGTTTTTCTTTGTTGATATTTTGCACCAACCTCATTTCGAGGTCATAATTTTGATAAACCTGAGAATCATACCCACGTGACTCGAAATAGTTTGCTACTATTTTCTTACTCTTCTTTTTCATACACAACAATTTTAAGGTTTGTATCAGAAGGTGCCAAAAACATACCAAATTTATGCCTGTTCATTTTCAATACTTTATAAATCTCCTGAAACCCACTGTTTCCCTATTATGTAGAAATTTATTCCCAAAAAGTGTAATGTGGATTACTTTTGAAGATTATCGAACATTTCCAATGCATGATTAATAGTATCGTGCATATCGTAATATTTATATTCTCCAAGCCGTCCGCTTATGACAATGTTTTTTAAATTCCGGGCTTCTTCCCGGTATTTCAGAATCAGATTCTGATTTCTTTCATCATTAATCGGATAATAGGGATTGCTTCCGTCGTCGAGCAACGAAAATTCTTTTATAATCAGTGTTTTATCCGTTGGGTAATCAGTCCGTTCGGGATGAAGATGCCGTGGTTCATGAATACGTGTAAAGGGAACCTCCACATCGGCGTAGTTCATTACCGAAGTGCCCTGATAATCTTCATATGGTTGCACTTCCCTTTCAAAACGAAGTGTTCTGTATTCCAGTTTACCGTATTTATAATCAAAATACTGATCGATGGGTCCGCTGTATATAATTTTTGTTTCCTTAGGTATGATGTCTCTTATCTTGAAGAAGTCAAGGTTGAGTTTAACCTCAATCTCATCATAGTCCAGCATTTTTTCAAAAATTTTCCCGTAACCGTGAAGTGGTATTCCCTGCCAGCGGCTGAAGTAATAACTTTCGTTATAGTTTGATCGGAAAGGCAGTCTCTTCAAAACGCTTTCGGGCATATCTTTGGGATCTTTTTGCCACTGCTTAAGGGTATATCCTCTTATAAAGGCTTCGTATAATGGCCGGCCCATCATACTTATGGCTTTTTCCTCAAAGTTGCGGGGCTCTTTTATGTTTTCCTTTTCAATTTCTTTTTTTAGAAAGGCTTCGACTTCAAAGGGTTTTAAACTGACATTGTAAAAGGTATTAATTGTTTCGAGGTTAACTGGCATTTGAAATACCCGCCCCTTATGGGTTGTAAGCACCTGATGAAAATACCCGTTAAACTCGGTGAAACGATTGATGTACTCCCAAACGCGTG
The DNA here is from genome assembly GCA_021779665.1 of Bacteroidota bacterium. Taxonomy (GTDB): domain Bacteria; phylum Bacteroidota; class Bacteroidia; order Bacteroidales; family JAAUTT01; genus JAAUTT01. The sequence goes on from JAJYAG010000055.1 coordinate 29,870, forward strand.
GATTGGGCGTGTGGAAAATGTGCGTTCCATAAAGATGATAATGAATACCTGTTTCAGCATCGTCGAGTGAATAGCAATTGCCTCCAATATGGTTTCTTTTTTCTATAACTAATACTTTTTCTTTGAGTTGTGTGGCTATTCTCTCAGCCATAACGGATCCAAAAAAGCCACTGCCTACTACGAGGTACTTAAGTCCGGATAAACCCATGTAATATTCAATTTTAAATGTTAATATGAGGTTGGTTCTAAATGCTGGCTTTTTTCATCGAAATATTTGAAAGTGCAGCAAATACCAGATGTGCAATCATCAGATGTGCCAGATACTTGTTCAGGTTTATATTAGGAGGAGAAGGATGTAGTTTGAAAATTAATTTCCAGATCATAATTCCGACAGCTCCGTTTGCAGCACCCAGGAGAACTCCATTCAGAAGAGTAGGAGATATCTTCAGCTTCTTTAGAATTTGCTGGTTAACGACGTTAAAGGACATTCCCATTCCATAATGGCCCGCCCATGCCAAAGTTTTGCGGCTTTTCTCGTTCAGATGAAATATCTTTAATAATGCGCTGAGAATTTCGTGTTCTCTGAATTGCTCATTTTTTTTTTGCGAAGTAAGTATGCTGAAAAAAGTCATGCCTGTTGTTCCAGGAATGCTGGAAACGGCAGACTTTAATAACTGGCTGCTCATATAAAATTACTTTAACGGTTAAATCCAATGGATTTTTAATACACGTTTTTTGATCCAAGAATTGTTCCACGTACTTTATGCGCTCATAATGAGGATGTTTCGTTTTATTTACTCTGATAAATGAATATATTATGAGAATATTTTTCTACAAAGCGAGGAAAATGAGGTGATTAACCCGAGGTTTGTGATAGTAGCTCTAATTTTACATTTTTGAACTGAAAAATGATCTTCATCTACATTGCCTATAAAAATTCCCTATTTGTAGATTAATATCCCCATTTAACCCCTGCACCTGACAGCTAAAGGATAGGACGCATGATTAATTTAATTGATCAGAATAGCTGTGAATTGTAGTATTTGTCTAATCTGTTCTCTTGCTTGAAACCTCTCAACTGTCGGTTGGTACGGACTTTGGAAAATATTGACCAGTAAAAACAAAAACCAAAACATAAATTAGGATTTATGTACAAAAAAGTACTGATAACCGGAGGTGCGGGTTTCATTGGTTCGCATCTTACTGATCAATTGTTATTACATGGATATAGTGTCAGAATTCTGGATAATCTGTCGGAACAGATACACGGTCCCGGACAACGTCCGCCGAAATATCTTGATCCTGAAGCGGAACTGATTATTGGCGATGTCCGGACCCCTGCCGATGTGCAGCGTGCTCTTAAAAATGTGGATATGGTTGTGCATCTTGCTGCCAGTGTCGGTGTTGGGCAGAGCATGTATATGGTGCGCGATTATATGGATGTTAACACAATGGGAACTGCAGTGTTGTTGCAGCATCTGATTGAAAAACCTGTGGAAAAACTGGTGGTCGCATCCAGCATGAGTATATACGGAGAAGGTTATTATAAAACCTCTGAGGGTGAAATTATTGAAGGTTTTCCCCGATCTCTCGAACAATTAAAGGCTGGTGAGTGGGAGTTATCCGACACGAACAACAACAGGCTGGAACCGGTTCCTACTGATGAATCCAAGCATCCGGCTCTGGCTAGTGTTTATGCTTTGTCCAAGTACGATCAGGAGCAGCTTTGTTTAATGCTGGGTCGGGCTTACAACATTCCTACCGTTGCACTTCGCTTTTTTAATGTTTATGGCACACGGCAATCCTTGTCGAATCCTTATACAGGAGTTCTGGCCATTTTTGCTTCGCGGCTGTTAAACTATAATGCACCTCTGATTTTCGAAGATGGAAACCAGATGCGCGATTTTGTAAGTGTTTACGATGTAGCCAAAGCATGCCGCCTGGCCCTTGAAACACCTGGAGCTGCCGACAATGTTTTCAATGTTGGAAGTGGTAATTCTTACTCTGTTCAGGAAATTGCACGACAATTAGGATATGTTTTGGGTAAATCGTCCATTGAACCCGAAATTACACGAAAATACCGCTTGGGCGATATAAGGCACTGTTTTGCTGATATTTCCAAAGCAAGAAGCGTTCTGGGTTATGAACCTGAAATTAACCTTCAGGAAGGTTTGTATGAATATACCGAATGGTTAAGTACCCAAATAGCTATGGACATGGTAGATAAAGCACACAGCGAACTTGCAACCAGAGGTTTGACAATATAATACGTGAAATGGATCTGAGCTTTTACTGCAGATTCAATTTTCAGTTATGCGAATAATGTGATGATGGCTGTAACATGCCATCATGTTATTTTAAAAAGTTACACACATGAAAGGTCCCAACAAGAAAATAGTAACTCCCGATGGTAAAAACGGAGACGAATTATATTTAAAATCAGTTCACGCAAAAGCTCAGCGCGAAAAAGGTATTCTGATTACAGGAGGTGCCGGATTCATAGGAACAAATGTGGCCGACAGGCTGTTAACACAGGGTGAGAGGGTAATTATTTATGATAACCTTTCGAGGCCGGGAGTTGAAAATAATTTAAAATGGCTGGTAGCCAAACACCCCAAAGTTGAGGTATTTATTGCAGATGTTAAGGACAAACACCTCGTTAGTAAAGCCGTTAACGAAGCAAAGCATATATTTCATTTTGCTGCTCAGGTTGCTGTTACAACCAGTTTGGTATCGCCGGTGCACGATTTTGAAGTGAATGTTCTGGGTACACTCAACGTTCTGGAGGCAATCCGACTTTCCTCTCATAAACCCTCTCTTATTTTTACTTCAACAAATAAGGTTTATGGAGATCTTACAGGACTTGAACTCGAAAGCAACAGCACCCGGTATTTTCCGGTTAACCCGGTTTACAACAAAAACGGAATCAGTGAAAATATTTCTCTCAATTTTCACAGTCCTTATGGATGCTCAAAAGGCTCGGCCGACCAGTATATTCTGGATTATACCCGCTCTTTCGATTTACGTACCGTAGTTTTCCGTATGAGTTGTATTTATGGTCCTCACCAGTTTGGTACAGAAGATCAGGGGTGGGTGGCTCATTTTATCCGTCAGGCGTTAAATAAGAAAACAATTGTTTTATATGGCGATGGCAAACAGGTTCGCGACATTCTTTACGTGGACGATCTTGTGAATGCCTTTTTACTTGCCCGCGAAAATATATCCGAACTTGCCGGCCTAGCTTTCAATATGGGCGGTGGACCCGAAAATGCGGTCAGTCTGGTTGAGTTGCTCGATTTTCTCAATAGCCTCGATCAGCTTAAGATAAAGGTAGATTTGGACCAATGGCGCATCGGCGATCAGAAATATTATGTTTCCGATACCCGCAAATTTAGAAAAGCAACCGGCTGGCGACCACAATTTTCTTACCAGGAAGGACTAATAAATCTCTTTAGCTGGCTAAGTGAATATCACGAAAATACTGTCCCCGAAAAAACTATAGCTCAATAAAATACATGGATAATATTACTACTTTAACAAAGCAAACTCCTCTGTTGTCAACGCCAAAACCTTCTTTAATGAAAGCGGCAGTTATTACAGCTCCGCGCAATATTGATTTTGCAAATGTTGCTGTTCCGGTTCCCGGGCCTGGTCAGGTTTTAATCCGGATTGAAGGATGCGGTATCTGCGGCTCGGATCTGCCCGTGTGGGAAGGTCGCGAATGGTTTCAGTATCCTTATAAAACAGGAGCCCCGGGTCACGAGGGGTTTGGGATTGTTGAAGAAATGGGACCTGATGTGAATTCGGTAGCTGTGGGCGACAGGGTTGCCATGCTTTCCTATAATTCCTATGCTGAGTTTGATGTGGCTGAGGCCAGTCAGGTTGTGAAACTTCCCCGGCAGTTTGATGAAATTCCTTTCCCTGGCGAACCTCTGGGATGTGCGATAAATATATTTAACCGTTCCCGGATTACAAGCCTCGACACTGTTGCAGTAGTTGGTGCAGGGTTTCTGGGGAATCTTTTAATTCAGCTTTGCAAATCTGTCGGGGCTAATGTTATTGCGATCTCCCGACGCGAAAGTTCATTAAAAATGGCCTTTGAATGTGGTGCCGATCACATTGTAAAAATGGACGATCATTACAAGGTGATCCAAAAGGTAAATGAGTTAACACGCAACGAAGGTTGCAGCAGGGTAATAGAAGCTACTGGTAAGCAGTGGCCATTGGATATCGCCGGAGAGATTGTTGGTATAAGAGGAATCCTCATAATTGCCGGATTTCATCAGGACGGACTCCGTCAGGTGAATGTTCAGAACTGGAACTGGAAAGGCATTGATGTAATAAATGCTCATGAACGTGACCCCCGCGAATATGTTAAGGGAATGCAACTTGCCATGGAAGCTGTTGCCGCAGGTACCTTAAATCCGGCTCAGTTGTATACCCATCATTATGAATTCGGTGAGCTAAACAGGGCTTTTGAAGATATGTCGGCCGGAAAGGATGGCTATATCAAAGGGATAGTTAAAATGTGATATAATAGGCTTCATAACCAAGAGGTTGTGTGAAAAGTCAACGAGCAGTCATATTTCGCACTTCGGCAAGCTCAATAGCTGATTTTCAAGCGTCAGACTGAGCGTGATCGAAGTCTTTCCACACTTTTCGAACGACCTCAGAAAGAACACTCAGTTTAAACGCGTTGCCCGTTCAAAGGGGTTGTGAGAGATTTTAAAGCTGAAGGAACGGAGTCGAACTTCGTTCAGCGGCATACTTTAACAAAAATTCATTTTTAAAATGTATAACGACCAAAACGAAGTAATTACGCAAACAAAACCCAAAATTGGATTTATTGGTGTGGGGTGGATTGGTTTAAACCGGATGAACGCAATGCTGAAGGAGAATCTTATTACTGTGGATTACATTGCCGATTCATCAGAAGAGAGTTTGTTAAAAGCCCAGCAGGCCGTGCCGGATGCAAGCCTTTATCTTACTCTCAACGAAGTTTTGGATGAAGAACCAGATGGCATTGTAATAGCTACTCCAAGTGCCATGCATGCATCACAAGCAATTGCAGCGTTAGAAAAAGGTATTTCGGTATTTTGTCAGAAACCTTTGGCACGAACTGCCCAAGAAACATCCTTGGTGGTCAGTGCTGCCGAAAAATCGGGCAAATTGCTGGGTGTTGATTTTTCTTACAGGTTTACCGAAGGAATGCAGAAAATAAACCAATTAATCAAGTCGAAAGCTTTTGGGAAAATTTTTGCAGTTAATCTTGTTTTCCACAATGCTTATGGGCCTGATAAGGAGTGGTTTTACAAACCTGAACTCTCAGGCGGAGGCTGTGTAATCGATCTCGGGAGCCATTTAATCGATCTGGCATTATGGATCCTCGATTTTCCCGAAGTTTCAAATGTTTCTTCCTCTTTGTTTTCCGGTGGTAAACCAATTGCTATTCCCGAAACCGAAACGGAAGATTTTGCCATAGCAAACATCGAAACTAAGACCGGCACTACCATCCAACTGGCTTGTAGCTGGAATTTGCAGGCCGGGCAGGATGCTGTTATCGAAGCCACATTTTATGGTACTGAAGGTGGAGCTGCCTTCAGAAATATCGACGGTTCCTTCTTTCATTTCGAAGCTTATAAATTTCATCTGAAGACTAAAAGGGAAATACTTACATCTCAAACACCCGACGACTGGGGCGGACGTGCCGCCACTGACTGGGCCCGGAAACTATCCAAAGGAGAAGGATTCAACGCAGAGGCTCATCAGTTTGTGAAAGTCGCTGAGGTTATTGACCGTATTTACAAAAGGGAAGTATGAAGATTTTAATGACCACCGATACTATAGGTGGAGTTTGGACATATACCATGGATCTGATTAAAGGTCTGGAAAAGTATAAGGTGGAGGTTGTTTTAGCTACCATGGGCAATCCTCCTTCGTCGGCACAGATGGCTCAGGTTCGCAGGTTGAAAAGGGTTATTCTGGACACATCCAATTATAAACTGGAGTGGATGGATGATCCCTGGAAGGATCTTGAAAGAGCTCACCGTTGGCTTTTACAGCTAACTTTTACCTTTAATCCCGATGTCATTCATTTTAACTCTTTTGCCTTTGACAGGAAGCACTTCAATGCTCCGGTCGTCATGGTAGGTCATTCATGTGTTTTGTCGTGGTGGCAGGCAGTTAAGAACGAATCTGCACCATCTGAATGGCAGCGCTACGCCGAAACAGTAAAACGGGGGCTTAGATCGGCCGATGTTGTTGTTGCTCCATCGCATACCATGATGATGCACCTTATTGATAATTATGGCACTTTTAACAGGTCTCAGGTCATTTATAATTCCGGTGATGAATCGTTTTTCAAACCCGGGAAAAAGGAGAAAATAATATTCACTATGGGCCGCTTGTGGGACGAAGCCAAAAATCTGAAGCTTCTGACCGAAGTGGCCAGCCGGATTGAATATCCGGTATTTATTGCAGGTGATATTAAAACATGGAAAAAAACATCTCCTAACCTGCATTACCTGGGTAAACTGGATAAGAAAAGTATTGCCCGCTGGCTCTCCATTGCTTCGGTATTTGCTTTGCCTGCTTATTACGAACCCTTTGGATTATCGGTTCTCGAAGCTGCTTATTCGGGGTGCGCTTTGGTTCTTGGAAAAATTGATTCTTTACAGGAAATATGGAAGGAGAATGCTTTGTATTGTAATCCTCAGAATGCACAGGAGTTAAAAGATACCATTAACAGCCTCATGGCCGATGAAAAGATGCTTCAGCAATATTCTAACGCTGCCCTGAAACGTTCGTCCGACTTTAAACTAGCACAAATGGCCGGAGAGTATTATGCATTATATAATTCCCTTCTGGGTTCCTCC
>JAJYAG010000240.1 GCA_021779665.1 Bacteroidota bacterium
ATTTCTCGGAAAGGCGATGCTTCTGGCTCTGTGTTTGATTCTGTTTATTATGATCACCCAGTTTAACTCCCTGAGCAAACCTCTGATTATTATCACCGAAGTAATTTTCAGTGTAATCGGCGTGCTTCTCGGATTTATCATTACACGTATGCCTATTTCCATTGTAATGACAGGTATGGGAATGGTGGCACTAGCTGGTATTGTTGTTCGTAACGGTATTCTGTTAGTTGAGTTTACCGATATCCTGAAGGAACGTGGACTGAAAACCCGCGATGCTATTATCCAGGCAGGGAAAACCCGTATCACTCCGGTTATGTTAACAGCAATGGCAGCAATTCTTGGACTTATACCACTTGCTATCGGTTTTAACATCGACTTTATAGGTCTGTTCGAAAACTTCAAACCACATATCCACTTCGGTGGAGATAACGTAGCCTTCTTTGGACCGTTGTCGTGGACGATCATCTTCGGGCTGTCGTTCGCAACCTTCCTGACGCTTATCTTTATCCCGGTAATGTACTATATTATGTATGCCGGAAATGTTAAAATGAAAAGACAGGCTTCCGCGATCAAATACAAGAAAGCCGATTTCAAGGATTTGGTATAATAGTTAGCTACAATAAATGGAAATGCCGGGGACCTAAGCTCCGGCATTTTTTTGTTTTAGAAAGTTTTACTTAATGACCTGTACGACTACACAAAAACCCGTAAACTATTGGAAATACTTCAAAGCCAAATTGAAAAAAGAAAATAACCAGTTGGTTAGTGCTACTACCCAACTTAAACTTTTAGCAAAAGATGGAAGACAATATTTAACTGATATGTTGGATTACACTGATATCATTTCATAGGTAAAGAATTCCCAAGCAAAAAGGCCAACCGGTTTATTGAATGGTTTACATTCAATATTCTTTGCGTAGGCAATTATCTTTCCTAAGCAGAGAATTATTTTGGCTAAGCAAGAAAATAAAACGGATAAGCAGAGAATTCGGTTTTATATTCCCAGCACCTCAATCGCCTTTACAACAATTCCCAGGTCACTCTCTCCTGCAAAGCCGCTGAAACCGACTGCCAACCTCGTACCATCTTTCAGAACAATAGGCTGACCGCCTTGCCATCCGATAAAGTCGGGTGCCTGGATGCCATAATCGCCTTCATTCAGCTCACCGTTGAAAATTTTCTTTTCAAACTCACCTGTCTTCAATCCGGTAATCCACACCTGAGAAGCCTTTTTCCATGCCAGATCGTATGTACGGCGGTTTTTTACCTTGTCCTTACCGTAAAGCTTTCCGTAGGTATTGCCTTCTTCATCGATAATGCATATTGCAACATTGCCATCCGACCACTTATTCTGAGGCATTGCATTGGTTTCAGGGATAAGTTTTCCAACGGTTTCAATAATGGCCTCAATTTTTTCTTTGGTAGTTTTATTGATCATATTCATGGAATTAGTTTGTTTTTCGGCGTCGTGTATCAGAATAAAATCCAGATAGGCCAGATTTGCTCCTTTGTTGTATTTCAATGTGAGCAGGTTTAATCCAGTTTGGGTGAAGGTAACCTCACCAACAGTTGCCTGATCCCAGATGTGCCAGTTGCCGGTGCTGCGCGGTAATTTCAGATCGACTACCTTTTGATTGTTCAGCCAAAGTGTAGATTTATTATCATCGTTGCCATACACCGTCACGATTTTATATCTGCCGGGAGTTTTTATGTCGACCGTATAGTTTGTCCATTCACCATCGTCTTCCCAGCCTAAGTAAAGCTGATTAACCTTCGGATCAACTTTGTTGGGGTGGTTAAAGTCGGCCCAGTCCTTTGTGTAGGAAATATCAACTCCTTCCTTCTCGCGGAAAAAAGCCGTGTATGTCGAAATCCCGGGACGCAAATGACTGCCATAATCATGCACTTCGTGGTTAAGCTTCGACCCTTCATTTTCGGGTGTAACATCGTGATAAGCCACACCTTCGCCGCCAAGATCGTAGTAAGCCAGTTCCACTCTTCCGGGAATTACCTGAGGTCCCAGCTTGTAATACTTGTCTTCGAAAGGTTTCCCTTTGTAATCTTTGGGAATTTGTGCCTGAATAACTGAAGATATTGCAAGCGTTAACACGAGCAGGCTGACTGATCTGAACATTCTGTAATCCATAATGCGGCAGTTTTAGTGAGTAGTTTTGTAGTTAAAGGTAAATTAAATTTTGATGATGACAATTTCAGATTTTTCTTCAATGAATGCATTGATCCAAACCTGAAATCACCTGAGAATGCTGTCGATATCAAGTAATTCCTGTTCAGAAAAGTCCAAATTACTGATTGCCCCGACATTCAGGTCGATGTGAGCAGCCTCTTTGGCTCCACACAAGGCAGAGGTTACTTTCCCGTTGCGAAGCGTCCATGCAATGGCCATCTGTGATAAGGTCTGACCACGCTGTTTAGCTATTACATTCAACTGGCGTGCTTTTTCAACTTTATCGGCAGTAATACCAAATTCTTTAAGACCTTCGGCTTTATCGGCCGGAATTCCTCCTAAAAAAGTATCAGTAAGGATTCCGCGCTGCATGGGCTGAAACACAATTAAACCCACTCCGTTATCGGTCAGAATATCCTGCAATCCGTCCTCAATATGGCGGTTTAGCATGGAATAGCTCGACTGATGTATAAGGCACGGCGTTCCAAGTTCTTTCAGAATTGAAAGTGCTTTTTTAGTGGCGTTTACGTCGTAATTTGAAATGCCCACATAGAGCGCTTTCCCTTGCCTGACTATATGGTCGAGGGCTGCCATTGTTTCTTCGAGTTGTGTTACGGGATCGAACCGATGCGAATAAAAGATATCCACATACTCCAGTCCCATGCGTTTTAAACTCTGGTCGAGACTGGCAACCAGGTATTTCTTCGAGCCCCATTCGCCATAAGGACCCGGCCACATATCGTATCCTGCTTTGGTGGTCACAATTATCTCATCGCGGTATGCTTTTAGCTCACGATTTAGAATACGCCCGAAAATTTCTTCAGAAGAACCTGCCGGTTTGCCATAATTGTTGGCCAGATCGAAATGGGTAATCCCCAGATCAAACGAATGGCAAACGATTTCTTTGCAATTATCGTAAGGATCGGAATTGGTAAAATGCTGATATAACCCCGTGGATATAAGCGGAAGCTTAAGGCCGCTATTGCCGCAACGACGGTATATCATTCCGGCATAACGGTCGGATGATGCAGTGTAGCTCATTTGTATAAAAATAAAAGATCCTCGCTGACACCTAAACGAGCAAGGGATATGATGAAATTATTTTGTTTCGAGAATGTTAGAATACGCGGTGGAACCGGCAATATTTACACCTTTAATCCGGTAGTAATACTTTTTACCGGAAAGGCGTGTCTCGTCGTAATAAAGCACCAGCGGTTCCGATGCTTCAGGCGACGATTCGAATTTGGTAACATCGGCCAAAACAGAGTCTTCCAGTCCATCGGCAATAACTTTCCAGGGACCATTGGGCGAGTCGGCTCTTTCTAAGGTATAGTAAGCAGCTCCGGTCGATCCTCTCCAGGTAAAACCTTTTCCCTGAAGCATAAGCACCGGGGCCTGCGATGGCTTTTCAACCGGAGGAGGGGTGATTCCCCGGATCAGATAAGCTTCCGTTCGCAGTAAATCGAGCAAACGGGTTTCTTCATAGACAAAGCCTGCAGAAAAGCCAGGTACATGAAACGAATTTACAGGTGTGCCACCCTCGTTGTGATAATACCAGCCGCCGTCGCGACGATGACTGCGGATGCTCCAAATCAAACCGCCCACAATTTTGGTTTCGCGTATCGTCTGCATCAGTTCCCTGAGGTTTTCGGTGGAACCAAGTCCAAACTCGTCGATCATCAAAGGTTTGCGACCTTCGCATTGTTTGAGGGATTCCTTTGCTATCGGTGCTAACTGCGAGGGACGGCCTCCCATGCGGTTCCAGTATTCGTAAAGGTGATCGCTGATGATGTCGATATTGGGATCGGCAAGCAGTTTTTCGCGGTCAGCTCCTCCGGCTTCCATCACCAGGTGATTGGGATCTTCCTTCTTGATGAAAGCAGCCATCTCAAGACTCCAGTTTAGGATAAGTGGTGTCCACTCGTCGTATTTCAGGCCGCGGTCGCCGGGATAACTGCCAAACTCATTACCCAGCTGCCAGGCGAGGATGGCAGGATCGTCCTTATAAAGTATGCCGTTTACAGTATTTTTGCGGTTGAGGATAAAATGGAGGAAGTGTTTAAAATCTTCCTTCAAACCTTCATCTGTCCAGAAGGATCCTTTGGGTTTCCCTGCCAGGGCAGAAAATTCGTCCACACCCCGGATGCCGCCGAAGGATTGTGAGGCAATAAAGGGTATAATCAACCGCACATCGTATTCGTGGCTGAGCGCAATTACTCGGTCGAGACAGCGAAATGCATCTTCGTTGTACTGGCGGTGACCGGAGATGTATACCGGCATACCATTATCGGCGGGCGAATAAACCGAAAGTGAAAAGGTCCGTGTAGCCCGGCCGCCAATGCGGCGTATTCCGTCCAGAGCATCGCGGATCTCGTATTCATCGGGGAAACGGTTGGTTCTGTCCACCCTGATCTGTGATTCGTTTTGCTGAATATTAGGAGCGGCAAGCCCCATAAAACGGAAAGGTTTGTCGCCTTCGTAAAGCTGGTCACCTTTGCGGATAATTATTGGCCAGGACGATTTTGTGTTGTTTTGAGCCACAAGCGTGAATGCCGGAACACAAATCATTGCCAATAAAAGAAAGCAGATAGCAATTGAATTTCTAAATGAAAGTTTCATAGTTGCGCTGTTAATATTCAAAATCAAATTACGCAGAGTTTCCAAAAAAGCCAAGGAATTCATAAAATCAGCATATTAGCTGGTCTTACAGAAGGTAATCACAGGCCAGGAAGTGAGACTTTGAAGAGCTAAGATTTAAAGTTGTGCCTTCTTTCTCCCCGCTCCAAATGGAGAGGGCCGGGGGTGAGGTCACTAAAACTTCATAAATCACATTTTTAATTCCTGCAAAGCAAAACCTTCTGATTTATTTCTTCTCCTTTATAATTCATTCTTAAAAGATATACTCCATCTTTAAAAGGTGAAAGGTCTATGATACTAACATTCTGCTTCTGAAGAATTAACTGACCTTGCGTATTATAAATCTCCACTTTTGAGTTGTTTTCAATTCCCGAGAATTTAACCAGTCCCGATGTAGGATTAGGGAAAAATTTCACCTGAGTAAGCTTATCCGGGTTCATGCTTATTTGTGTAGTATTGCTCTGCACGCTCTCGTAAAGCTCCGGCACATCGCTCATAAATACCGTGTAATCATGATTATAAAAGCTTATAAAATCGTTCACAGCAGGATGCCCCGGATAGGGAGCATAAAAATGGGTAGTGCTTGCGTTGCGCCAAACACAGGCATAAGCTACCTTTTTGGTCTTATCGTTTGTAAGTATTCCTTTCAACAGTGTCTGGGTGAACCAGTTTGAGCTTTCAATCTTTTCCTGACCCGCTTCAGTTAGGGCACATACTTTGCCTTTTTCTTCGGCCATTTCACCCAATAAAGTTAAACTGTTTGTGAATGCGGCCATGTCGGTGTTGTTATAGCGTAAATCCCAGTAATCGTCAAAACCAAGAATATCGATAACCTCATCTCCGGGCCAGCGCTCCAGGTATGCGGTTTTTGTCGAGAAACGGTCGGGCGAATAGGCAAACAGCAAATTATGCACCTGACAACTGTCGTTCAGGTATACTTTTGTAAACTTCCATAAATCGATATACTGTTCTTTGGTGCAATTGCCGGTTCCCCACCAGAACCAGTTGTCTGTATGTTCGTGCCAGGGACGGAAAATAACAGGAACCGATTCGCCGTTTTCGCCTTTCAGATCCTTGAAATAAACAGCAAGATTTTTCAACTGAGCCTTAAACCAGTCGTGTTTTGGTCCGCCTGGCAGAATATCGGCTACAATGTTCCGGCCCTTTGTAAGATCGGCCTGGTAAAATTTGCCTTCGTAGGGATCGCCGCAGTGCCACTCAAAAGTGTTTACGCCTCCCAGCTTATAAAATTTCTCCACCCTGTATTTATCGCGGCTGTAATCCTGCCCGGTTGAAATACCAGCCACGCCCCAGGCTCCGAGCGCCGGGTACGATCCTGTCACGTCTTTCACATCGGAGCGGTCGTCGTCGTTGGTCCATCCCACACCATAACCGGTAGCATCCTGGTGACCAAACAACATTTTTTTGCCGGCATTGAATTTCAGGTTTGCATACAATATTTTGGTGCGGCGGGTAGCTTTTAAATCGGCCACATTCATTTGCGATACTGCTGTTTCGGTAACTTCCTTCGACTCGAAAGCAATCATCGCCTTATCAAGGTTAACAACTGCCTGATCAATTTGTGCCTGTGTTGATGATGTATTAGCCACCACACCTTCGGCCTGCGCAATAGCCTGCTGGAACTCGGTTTTACCTGCCTCAGGGAAATTGCCGGGGGCAGTTCCTGTGGCTGACTTGTCGTGTAACAGTTTTGCATTTTGGATTACTTTTTTCAACCGTTGAGTGAGCAGCGCATTTATGGAAACGGATTCAATCCAGGCATTGCCCGATTTCACCGTTGTGGAGCCGCCATCGAAATAAAAGTAAATGGTTTGAAGTGTTCTTGCAGCATTTGATGATATCTGAAATGTAACATCGGTAAACTGGTCTCCGGCGGTCACATTCTTCTGAAGCCAGTCGTAGGTATTATCCGAATAAACAGGTTTTGCGGTAAACTGGAAATTGAAATCGGCCTTGATACGGATTTTAAGTTCATAATTGGAAAGTGCCAGGTCGGCAACTTTGAGGTTAAACTGATCCCAGGCTCCGCTGGTTGCAGTGCGGTTATATGATATTTTAAGAATATTTGATTCGAGTTGATAATTGAAAGTCTCTCCGGTCTTATTCCAGTTGTCGGTATTGCCCGACGAAAAGCCATCGATACGCTGCTGTGCTTTTATACTTGTAAAAAAGCAAAGTAGCAGGTTGATATACAAATAACGTTTCATAAAAGTTGTTTCAGTAGTTTTTATAATCTCTAAAAAAGCATTAAAAACAGAAGGAACACAGCCATAGCTATTCCTGCTATAATCAGAGCCCATTCCATAATTAACAAACGGAATTCAGCGTCAGTTCTTTTTTTAAATTTCACCGGGATGCAAAAATTATTTGGATAAAAAAGAAAAGACTGCCAGATGTCCAAATCTGTTTGTAAAACTGTGGCCCCTGAGTTTTACAGAGAGCCACAGAAACTACTAAACAAAAAACTAACAACTATCTGACAGTCTCTTCAGGACCCTACTCCTGTTTCAGAGTAGGATCAAGAGGAACTGTTGTGAAAATAAAATAATCGAGGTTCACTTCAAATGGCCCGCTGGCAATGTTACCGCTGCGAACATTGATATTCACCGTAAACGGTTTCGAGATATCAAATTTATCGGCTGCGCCACCCCAGACTGATAAAGCTGCAGGGTCGAATTTGAGCGAACGCCACTGCCATTGTCCGTTTGTAGGCTTAAACATGTAGTTATCGCCATAAGGACCGCCATTGGGCAACTGATCGGCAAGCTTATTGGTACCCTGAACATATTCGAGCACAGCATAACCATTCGCATTACCGGTATTAACAAGGTAATTGATATAAATACCGTTTGCATAAGCCATCGGGTCGAGGGTTACATTGTTGTTTGAAGCGATAGCTCCAACCCAGTCCCAGGTGCCGGCAACCGTATACTTGTATGTTGCGTATTTGCTGCCCTGGAAATATCCGTTCAATCCGGTTCCGCCATTTTCAACATAAGTTACGGAGCCACCAAGTTTAGCCTCGGCATCCCAAACCAGCGTTGGAGTGAGCGGGCCGTCGGTAATCATAACCTGATCGACCATAATTTCGAATTCGTCGCCAGCACCAACATTGCCGCCACGGAACCAAAGGTCAATTTTGTCGACTTTGCTTTTGATATTGGACCATCCCATTTTTTCGAGATCGTACGAACGCCATTCCCAACCTGTGGTCGAGATCATGTAATTGTCGCTGTACTGACCGCCCTGACCGGTAAAGTGTTTATCCGATTCGGCACCACCAATGGTGATGGCTGGGTTGGCGTAACCCTTCTTGCCTTTTGTATTTACAAGGAAAGTAATATAAGGCTTGTTGAAAGCAGAAAGATCGAAGCCCTGACCGCCATTGTTGTTGGTGAGACGGATGTAGCAACCGTTCCAGCCATTACCGGCAGCAGAATTCACTTCGTAGGCTTTTCCAAAGAAACCATTCACGAGCGAAGCAGTAAACGGACTTCCGCCCCAACCATCAGTGGTACCCGGAGCCGTTTCAAAATCCCAGAGCATAATGGTTTGCTGAGGTATATAAGTGTTTTTCGGAGCAACAACTGGCAGTTCGGGCGATGATTTTTTATCGCCTGTTTTTGGAGTTACTTCAATAACTGCAGTTTCGCCAAGGTCAATTCCGGCAGTAGCATACGAAACTTTTGTGGCCGAAGCGGCTCCCATAATGGAAACAACTTTTCCGTTCACTTTCACTTCTTTTAAAAGATCGAGGTTCTGACCTTTCAAAACAAAGGCCTTTCCGCGCTGGATCTCAGCAGGCCATGCTTCCACAACAGCAGGATAGAATTGCGGTTTCAGCACCTGGGTGGTTGTGAACTGACGTTTGTAAGCATTGATCATCGTAAATGCTCCGCCTTCAATAACGCGGGGAACAACAACCCGGATATAGTTGTCTTTCTTTTCGACAATATTGAAGTTATAAACATCAATGGCAACAGTGGCGATGGTTTTCATGTTTTCACCCTCAATGCGGATGGTATCGCCAACAAAAGGCTTTTCGTTCGACACCGCAGTTACCGATACAGCAGGAAGATGA
>JAJYAG010000241.1 GCA_021779665.1 Bacteroidota bacterium
CAGTCATGCTGAACGGTTTGGGATTGATGCCAATTTCCTGGGCCAGAGCTTTGTTACACCACAGTACGAAGTTATGGCCATCCACAGCATGTCCGGGGATTATTCCGCCCCAGCGGTTTTTTTTTTCGTCCGATATCATTTCGTCAATCGAATTGTTTCGAAACTTTTCGTACTGGCTAAAATCGACCAGGTATTTTGCAGGCCATTGCGGATCTTTTAATGCGGCGGCGGTTCCGGCAACTTCGTTGTTCACACGGATGATATCCCACTTTATATCAGGCTTCACCAATTCAGACGAAAGAAACATTCCCTCGTTAACGGAAGGATATATCTCGTCGGGAAATTTGAGGTTCAGCACGATATCCTGATTTTCGAATTCGAATTTCCGCGCCATATCGTACAAAAGCTGTTCTTTGTAACCTTCATTTTTCCAATGTCCTATCCAGTTCACCTGCTTTGGAGTGACAGGAGTGATGGGTTTTCCTTTGATATTGTTATCCGAATTATTTACAGAGCAGGAGATTGTCAGAACGATTATCCCCAAAAATACTGCATACACCCTTTTGCGCATCTTTCCCAACTTTAATTTTGCTAAGCTATTAGCATTTAATATCCTGAGCGACTATTTTAACGGGAACTTCATCTAAAAGTTACGAACTGAATATTCAAAGTGCAACCTTCGGAGCTTCTATTGTTGGGTTTCCTGTAGATTTTTATAAAATCAACCTTCTGCATAAAATTATTTTTACACGAGCAAAAGTCGGTTTTAAGGGTTTATTAAAGAAACACCTTAAATCGAGCCTGAATGAAACGACTTTCCCTGACGCAGATCAACGACAATCTTCTGTTCTTTATACTGCTTTCTGTAATTTTATATTTCGGTCGTGACGTTCTTATACTTTTGGTTTTCTCGGTATTTATGGCAATGCTCATGACTCCCGTTTCCAATAAGTTGGAAAGTTGGGGTGTCAACAGAACGTTTTCCACTATCTCATCTGTTTTGCTGATTATTGTTGTTATTTCCTTGGTTTTGCTGCTTATAACGGCTCAGGTTATTTCTTTAACAGAAGATCTGCCCCGGATACAGCAAAGGTTGGAGGAGTTTATTAGTGCCAGCCAGGGGTGGGTCGAAGATAAATTTGGAATCAGTCCCGAACAACAGATAAAAGCTTTGAAGGAACAGACAAAAAGTACTATCAGCAGCGCAGGCAGTTACCTTACAGGAGCAGTAACGGGAATTGTTACATTGTTGGGAGGGTTTATGCTTGTTTTGGTTTTTACTTTTCTGTTTTTATTGCACCGCGAAAAGTATGAAAACTTTTTTGTACTGATGTATAAAGATGAGAAGAGAGAAGATGCCAAGCTTATTATTGCCAAGATAAGTAAGATAGCTCAGCAATACCTGGCAGGAAGAGCTATTTCCATTATAATTCTTACAATTTTCTATACAATCGGATTGCTTATTCTGGGTATAAAAAATGCATTTCTACTCTCTGCCATTGCTGCCATTGTAACTTTTATACCTTACGTGGGACCCGTTGTAGGAGGTTTACTGCCCATTTTTATGGCCCTTGTCTCCAACGATTCATTCGGCCCGGCATTGGGGGTTGTGGTTGTAATCTCTCTGGCGCAACTTTTCGATAACTACTTTATCGAACCCTATGTTGTGGGCGGAAATGTTAACGTAAGCCCGTTTTTTACCATTTTCATTCTTATTGTCGGCGGACTGGTTTGGGGAATTGCCGGAGTCATTCTTTTCCTGCCATTGCTGGGAATGCTCAAGATTGTTTTCGATAACGTTGAAGGATTATATCCTTACGCTTACCTTATTGGTGATCAGAATGGCGATAGTGGCACAAGTCGCATCATGAAGAAAATAAAAGGCTTTTTCAGGAAAAAGGAAAATGATGAGCCGGTTTAACGGGATAGTTAAATGAGGCATTATGGATGTTATGAGTCTGACTTTTAGAAAATCTTTGATTCATAAAATATTTTTCTGTCAACTTACATTAACTTGCGATTTCAAACATGCTATCTGTAATCAATGTCTTTTAGTTTAGTTACCTGCGACGATTTACAAACCCTTTATTCTGTGTTAAGAGCCAGAGGCTTGAGTTTTCTTTTAACCAAACTAAAGTTGTCAGGAAAGAAGCGCATTATTAATCAATGGGACACATATCAAACTTCAGGATCTAATTGGTGGGAAGTACCAACGATTCGGCAGCGGTGGAATTTTAAAATTACAGGTAATAAGGAAGAACCCTGGGAAGAATATGTTTCCCGGAAATATATTCTTAATCAGGATGGTTTCAGAATATTATCAGTTGGTTGCGGGTTTGGAGAGAAAGAGAGATTATTTGCCAGTTATGTTCCTTTAGTCAGTATTGAAGGAATAGATATTTCTGAGAAATCTGTTATGAGTGCCAGAAAAAATGCCGGCGAATCAAATATTAAAAATCTGAGTTACCATCTCGGCGATTTTGCAACATTCTCTTTTGAAGAGAAAAAGTTTGACATGGTGCTTTTTAATTCCAGTCTGCATCATTTTAGGGAAATTGAAAAACTTATAACGAATAAAGTTTTGCCTGTCCTTAAGTCCGGAGGAAAGCTGATTATGTTCGAATATACTGGTCCGAACCGCTTTCAGTATAAGGAAACTCAGCTTTTAGGGGCGAATCGCTGTTTGACCTTGTTGACTCCGGAATTCAAAAAAAGAATTGATAATTCCATAAAAAAGAAAGTATATCGTCCCGGCTGGTTGCGTATGTGGCTCAACGATCCTTCGGAAGCACCATGCTCCGAAGATATTTTACCGATGCTTCGCAAATATTTTACTGTTGAAGAAGAAAAACCTGTGGGCGGATCGATCCTTCACCCCTTGTTAAAAGGGATAGCTCACAATTTTTTAGACGAAAAGAGTGAAACAAAACACTTTCTGGACATTTTATTTCAGCAGGAGGATAAGTTTTTAGAGGAAACCGGATTGAGTGATTTCTGGTTTGGTGTGTATAGGAAAGATTGAAAGTTAATGATATTCTTACAAAAATGGACCTAACTGGAAAAGAAGAAAAAGATAATTTACTTTTAATTGGATTTATTTTGCTGGTTGCAGCAGCATTACGCTTTTACAACCTATACCAAATCCCTTTTACCCATGATGAATTCAGCGCTATTTTCCGAACGCATTTCAGTTCATTTTCTGAGCTTATCGAAAGGGGTGTAAAACCTGACGGTCACCCTGCAGGTGTCCAGATATTTTTATATTATTATACAAAGCTTTTTGGATATAAGGAGTGGGTGGTTAAACTTCCCTTTATTCTAGCGGGCACAATATCAGTATTCCTGGTGTATCTTATAGGAAAGAAGTGGTTTGGAACCAGTGCGGGATTAATTTCTGCAGCATTTATGGCCACCTTGGAATACACAGTAATGTACAGCCAGATTGCACGGCCTTATACCAGTGGACTTTTATTTTGTTTGTTAATGGTTTATTTCTGGCATAAGGTTGTTTTTGAGCCAAGGAGATTCCCTATAAATCTTTTGCTGTACGTTCTCATGAGTGCTTTATGTACTTACAACCATTATTTTAGTTTGCTCTTTGCAATTATAGTTGGATTAACCGGTGTTTTCTTTATAAATAGAGACAGATTGTTATGGTATATTCTGGCAGGGATTGCTATTATTATA
Organism: Bacteroidota bacterium; assembly: GCA_021779665.1. Lineage (GTDB taxonomy): Bacteria > Bacteroidota > Bacteroidia > Bacteroidales > JAAUTT01 > JAAUTT01. The sequence continues at coordinate 3,688 of JAJYAG010000241.1, forward strand.
CTTTTTCTACCTCATTTTCGTATATTTCTTTATCAATTTCTGGAAATTGGAGGCGTTGGTGGATGGTTAGGCCCTCCCGAAAATAGCTTCTTTTTTACATACATAGCTTATGTTTTTCATTTCTCCTGGTTTGTTTTTTCTGTTGTAATCCTGCTTTTGGTATCAAGGTTTTTACCTCTTTTTCCGATAGAGGAGGTTAGTGAGAATAAAAGGTTTATTCTAATATCCTTTTTATGGTTCCTGCTTCCGTTTGGGTTTGGATTTTTCTATTCTATATTTGTCAACCCTGTTCTGCAGGAATCATGCTTACTGTTTTCCTTTCCTTTTTTATTGCTGGCATTATTTGGCTTAATGAAGGAAAAATCGTTTAAGTTTAATATTGTAGCCGTTTCAGTAGCATTAATTGTAAATGTTGCCACACTAATATTTGAAAGGGATTACTATGCACTGTTTTACAATTCGGCTTATAAGGGAATAGTTGAAGATACGCATCGGGTATCAAAGGAGAAAAAAGGTAATATTGTTTCCATTGTTGATTCTCACAAAAAAATTAGCAGGTATTATATCCGGCAAATGAACCTTGATTCATCGTTTATTTGGTACGATAGGTTCATCGATAAAAAAAGCTTTATTAACTTCATTCAGAATCAGACTTGTGAATATCTCAGTTACGGTTGCATTTCGGGAGAGGACAGGGTTATACCTGCAATAATCCTCGATTACTACCCTAATTTAATTTCACAAAGCAACTACTATAATGGAATTTTTTATCTTTTTGGTAAGAAGCCTGAGACCGAAAATGAAATCAAATATACTCATGCCTATGGATTCGAAAGTCCATCGAAAAAATGGATTGGAGATGGTGCATCAGGAATTGTTAATGGAACTTCCCATTCAGGTCAGAAATCATTTAAGCTAAATGGTAATATTGAGTTTAGTCCTGTGTTTGAGGAGCAATTAAGTAAAATTGTAAAAAACAGAAACGACTACATAGATATTTCATTTTGGGTTAGTTCACGCCATACACTAAAAGATGTGATGCTCGTTGCCACTTTGAAAAGCGGAAGTGAAATGAAAGCGTGGCTACCTGCCACTTTAGAGGATTATCAAACAGTAGATGGTGACAGTTGGTTTAAAGTATATTTGAGTGTAAAACTTTCGGATATTCAGGTTAACTTAAATAACACTGTTTTAAACGTGTACATTTGGAACCACGGAAAGAAAGAGTTTGTGGCCGACGATTTTGAAATACGGCAAAGAAATGGGAATCCGTTTATTTATGGGTTGTTCCGGGAGATTGAATATAATAGACATGAATTGAATAATTAAGATGGCCAGGAGAATCATTAACCTTTACTCGCATAAATTAAATTATCAGAATGTCAGGTGTTTATTTGAATTTATTTAGCAATAATAAAAGATACAAAAGGTTGTTTTTGTTCATAACCCTTCTTTATCTCTTTTTCCCTACCACCAACTCCACCAATTCTTTAACACGCGCCGATATGCTTATCATGCAATTTTATAAGATTCAGAAAGCAGATACTTCCTTAAATTTTTACGGAGTAAGTTACCTTTATCGCATGGTTTGGTGATGGGTAAAACCCGTCCGTATATTAAGCAGGGGACTGCCTGTTTTGTTTAGATGCTTCAGTTTGAGTATATTTGCTTCCAATAATCAGGAAAGCTAAAAATTAATTTCAGAATACATGGCGGTAATCTCCCGTTAAATTTCTCAAGAAACAAAATTCAGTAGTGTGAAAATACTCTTCCTCTCTGCCTGGTACCCGCATCGTTACGACCCTATGCCGGGTTTATTTGTAAAACAACATGCCGAGGCTGTGACTGGAGATAATGACGTTGCTGTTTTATATGTACATCCTTGCAATGTTGATGCGGTTGAGGTTGATAAAAGGATTATTCACAATGTTTTTACAGCAATTATATATTATCCTGCTGTCAGGAGCCGGTTTCCCGGCGTTGAAATCCTAAAAGCTTTTCGATTTTTAAAGGCTCATTGGTTGGGTTATAAATTAGTCAGGAAGGACTTTGGAAAACCTCATCTGATTCATGTAAACATTTTGACCCGTTGTGGGGTGGTGGCATTATTCGCAAGAATGTTTTACTCCATTCCTTATGTGATCACCGAACATTGGTCGCGGTATCTGCCATCCAGGAACGAATACCGGGGAGCACTCAGGAAAATGCTCACAAGATTAGTGATAAGGCAAAGTGAAGGTTTGGTTACAGTTTCCGAAGCCCTGAAAACAGCTATGATGGATTGTGGTCTGAATCATAAAAGGTTTCAGGTAATTCATAATTCAGTGGATACTTCGTTGTTTGTGCCTGCTTCTGGGATGAAAAATAGCGAAAAGATAATCTTCACTCATGTTTCATGTTTCGATGATGCTGCGAAGAATATTTCAGGAATTTTAAGGGCTGTAAAGTTGCTTGGTGAAACCCGGAACGATTTTGAACTTCATCTGGTAGGCGATGGACCTGATCGCATTAAAGTGGAAGAATTAAGCAATTCTCTGGAGCTTACGGGTAAATTCGTTTTTTTCAGAGGACTTCTGGAGGGGCAGGAACTTGTGAATGCTTACCAGAATTCCTGTTTCATGGTTCTTTTCAGCAATTACGAGAATATGCCGGTGGTGGTTGCCGAATCGTTTGCCTGCGGTATACCTGTTATAGCTACCAGCGTGGGAGGGCTTCCCGAAATTGTGAATGCTTCAAATGGTGTTCTGGTGCGTCTGGGTGACGAAAGTACATTGGTACAAGAGCTTAATAATATGCTAGGGAACTTCAGGCAATATAACTCTGCAACAATCCGGCATTTCGCCGAACAAAAATTCAGTACTGATGTTTTTAGGAAAGCTTATTATGAATTTTATTATTCGACACAGAAACTAAATAAACAGGGGCTTTGATGAGTTTCATCCATATAACTGAAGTTGTTCGTCAGGTAAATCATCGATTTAATGAATTTTTAATAATATCCCCTAAAAAGAGGATACATTAATAGCAATGCATGTTTTAAATTTGTTCTCATAAATTTTAACCTTAATTATGAACCTATGAAAAAATTTACAAAAATTTTTATAGCTATTGTAGCTGTTGCTTTTTTAGCTTCGTCACAACTAACTGTTAAAGCTCAGGCTTTCGAAAATGGAAGTATGGTTGGCAATTTAGGCCTTGGTTTCGGATGGTACAGCTATGGTTATGGTGTATCTTCTTTTCCTGCTGTAAGTGTTAGTTTAGAAAAAGGTGTTAAAGAACTTGACTTTGGAACTTTGGCATTAGGTGGTATTGTTGGTTACAAACACGCAAGTTATGCATGGCTTTCGAATTACGACTGGTCATGGACTGACTTCGTAGTTGCTGCCCGTGGTGCCGTTCACATGGATTTATTAAAAAATGAAAAAATTGACACATATGGTGGTCTTGGTGTTGGTTTGAGATTTGAAAGCCAAAACTACTATACTTACACTTATCCTTCAACTGATTACAAAAAGGTGAAAGATACTACCGTTCATCCACTTTTTGCCTTCTACATTGGTGGTCGTTATTACTTTACCGATAAACTTGCCGGTTTTGGCGAACTTGGCTATGGTCTTGGTTACTTCACCCTTGGCTTAAGCTACAAACTTAAATAGTATAATTAAACAATATAACTGAACCCTGCAGCACTGTTGCGGGGTTTTTTATTTTACAGGAAATTTTATTAGTTCACGCAACCATGTTTTAGAGTCTTCATCTTAACAGAAAAAGCAAACTATGAAATCAGTTATATTATCATTGTTTTTTCTGATTGTATTTTCAATTACCGGTTGTGAAAAGCAGGATTCTGGCGAGGTGAGCAAGGACATAAATCTTACGACCGAACAAAAGCAAATAGTATCCTCCTCCAATTCTTTCGGTCTCGATATTTTTAAGCAGATAGTCGGCAACTCCAAAGCCGGTGAGAATGTATTTATTTCACCGCTTTCTGTGTCCATGGCTTTAAGCATGTTATATAATGGTGCTGCTACCCAAACGAAAACCGAACTCAAAGAAGGACTTGGTTATGTTGGCTTAAGCGATACGGAAGTAAACGAAGCAAATCGCGATCTTATCAAAGCTTTAATTGATGCTGATCCAAAGGTTGCGATGGAGGTCGCCAATTCCATCTGGTATAAAAATACTTTTGCCGTGGAACCAGCATTTCTGGCTGTAAATAAAGACTATCTCAGTGCCGATGTGCGCTCTGCAGCATTTGATGCGGCCACCAAGGACCAGATTAACTCCTGGGTTTCCGATAAGACCCATCAGAAAATTAAATCTATTGTCGACCAGATACCTGGTGAAGCTGTTATGTACCTCATCAATGCTATATATTTTAAAGGTGTATGGAAGTATCAGTTCGATACAAAAAACACTGGCCCCGGGAATTTTTATCTTGCAAACGGAACAACCAAACAGGTTGATTTTATGACGCAGGAAGGCTCTTTCGATTATTATCAGAACGATATGTTTACAGCTATCGATCTTCCTTACGGGAAAGGGAATTACAGCATGATGGTGATGGTTCCGAAACCCGGGAAGACTTACAGCGACATTGTGAAGGCAATGAATGCCCAGAATTGGTCTACCTGGACGAATAGCATGAATAAAATAAATAAGATCAAGGTATATCTGCCTAAATTTCGCTTCAGTTTTAAAAAGGAGCTGAATGATGATCTTACAGCAATGGGTATGCCCTCTATGTTTTCAAACTTAGCCGATCTTTCCGGAATAAGTAAAGGCAACTCTTTAATGGTATCAAAGGTGATGCACAAGTCGTTTGTTGAAGTGAACGAAGAAGGAACTGAAGCAGCTGCGGTTACATCTGTAGAGATTGTTTTAACTTCTGCAGGACCTGAAACTCCTGTTTTCAGCGCCAATAAGCCATTTGTTTTCATCATACAGGAAAAAACAACGAAGACGTTCCTTTTCATGGGCGTTGTAAACGAACCGTTATCCGAAAATTAGCATGTTAGGGTTATAATTGGTTAATGCAAAAGCCATCAATACGCGAGCAAAGGTGGCTTTTTAAATTGTTTATCATTATTGTCCGGTAAAAATATTTAGATTACCTTCGGTGAGATCGCTGCGCTAAGTTCTTCGCTACGCTCAGAATGACAGGCGTTTTATTCATTTTTAGTGGGGAGGGGGTTGGTTGGCGGCGATCGCCGCCCACCAACCCCC
>JAJYAG010000242.1 GCA_021779665.1 Bacteroidota bacterium
GAAATATTGAAGAGAAAATAGCCCAGGAAGCAGAACTGAAAGGTTTGATAAGGGAAACGGAGCTTAACCTCCTGAAATCTCAGATAAACCCACACTTCCTGTTCAACAGTTTGAATTCGATAAGCTCATTAACAATCACCAATCCCGAGAAAGCACAGGAAATGATCATCAAACTTTCCGACTTTCTGCGGTATTCCATCAATCAGAAGGAAAAGCAATTGGTGAGCCTTCAGGATGAACTTCATAACATCAACCTTTACCTTGATATTGAAAAAACACGTTTTGGTGATAAACTGAATTTTAATATCGATGTTTCGGAAGGTTGCCGGTCGAAGCTATTGCCCAATATGATCCTGCAGCCTCTAATCGAAAATTCAATAAAGCATGGCGTGTATGAATCAACCGAACCCATTACCATTTGGGTTAGTTGCGAGGAAGAAGGCAACAGCATGAAAGTTACGGTTAAGAATAATTTCGATCCTGAGTCGCGCAGTAAAAAAGGTACAGGTATGGGTTTGAAAAACATTCAGAATCGTTTGAAGATTATATATCAGGCCGATTATCTGATGAAGGTAATTCGCGACGACAATTTATTTAGTGTTTCGGTTATTTTCCCACAAAACGATATTCAATAAAATGAGAGCAATAATTATTGAAGACGAACAGCCAGCCCGCGAGCTGGTTAAAAACTACCTGAAAGCATACCCTGCCATTGAATTGCTGGGTGAATTCTCCGATGGCTTCTCGGGAATAAAAGCCATAAACGAACTCAATCCCGATCTGGTATTTCTCGATATTCAGATGCCAAAGCTTACCGGCTTCGAAATGCTGGAACTTCTGGATGAAATGCCTAACATTATATTTACTACCGCATACGACCAGTTTGCTATTAAAGCTTTCGAAATGAATGCGGTGGATTATCTTTTAAAACCTTTTTCGCGCGAGCGTTTTGCACAGGCTATAGAAAAAGCGCTCGACCGCTTTTCGAAAAAGCAAAACACTAAAGAAAGTATCAAAGAGCTGAAGAAGCACGTCCAGAGTGCTGTTGACAAGCTCGAACGGGTGGTTGTAAAAACTGGCTCGAAAATTAAGGTAATTCCTGTGGAAGATATTGTATGGCTCGAATCGCAGGACGACTATGTGATGATTTATACTGCCCAGGGCAAATACCTCAAACAGGAAACCATGAAACATTTTGAGGAACATCTGGATCCCGGCCATTTTATCCGCGTGCACCGGTCGTACATTGTGCGGCTCGATGCTATAGTGCAGTTGGAATTGTATGAGAAAGGATCGTATCTGGCAGTTTTAAAAACAGGCGCAAAGGTGAAAGTGAGCGACTCGGGTTATAAAAGCCTGAAGAGTAAAATGAATTTTTAATATTAGGCTGCAGGCTGAGGGAAATTAGGCATATGGAATGTCTGCTTTTTATCCTGGATTGTTTTATTGTTTTGAAAACCTTAAAACATTTGACGATGAAAAGAACGGCAAAAGCAAGATGGGACGGCACTCTTAAAGAAGGTAAAGGAACACTTTCCACCCAGAGTCCGGCACTTAATAATATTCCTTACTCCTATACCTCCCGTTTCGAAGAAGGAATGGGGACCAACCCCGAAGAATTAATAGCAGCAGCCCATGCAGGTTGTTTCAGTATGGCCTTTAGCGCCGAACTGGGTAAAGCAGGGTTCACCCCCGACAGTATTGAAACCCGGGCTACCATTACTCTGGAGAGCGGAGCTATAAGAACCTCAGTCCTGGAAGTAAAAGCCAAAGTTCCGGGAATTGATAGCGAAACCCTCAACAGGATCGCCAATGAGGCAAAGGAAAATTGCCCCGTTTCCAAGGCATTGAATGTAGCTATATCAATGGAATTGGAGGAAGTGAAGGAACTTGAAAGTATTCATAAGTAGTGAGTAACTAGTACCGAGTAGTTAGTAAACAGCCAAACGAAAAAGGCTGTTAGTCTAGGTACTCGGTACTAAATACTAGCTACTTTCTACTCATACCGCAACGCATCTACCGGATTTTTACGGGCGGCTTTCAACGATTGCAAGATAATAGTGCTCCAGGCAACTAACAGAACAATAAGAGGGGTTATTACCAACGACCAGAATGGAAAAGGTATCCTAAAGGAGAAAAAGATCCCCAACAAAGTATTCCATGCCAAAAAAGATACAGGAAGTGCAATACAGCTTGCAATGGTTATCCATTTACTGTACGATTTTAAAAACATCATCAGGATGGTAATGGAAGTTGCTCCGTTCGATTTGCGGATACCTATTTCTTTGGTGCGCGATTCGATGTTGAACGATGCCAGTCCGAACAATCCCATGCACGACAAAAACATGGCAAGCATACCCAGCATGCTTAATACTTTGACCGCATTTGCGGCAAACTGGTTTACTTCATTAAATGAATCTTCCATGAGAAAGGAACTGAAAGGAATATAAGATTCGTACTTTTCGTAAAGAATTTTGAGTTTCTTTCTGAGTTCGTTTTTATCTCCTGTAAAACGTATCATTGCCATGGATGCTTCCGTAGGGCGGTTGGTAATAATTACCGGCACATAGGGGCCCATCAGCTGAATTGCATTAAAATTTTGGATTACCCCTACTACAACGCCTTTCTTATTTTGGACCGATATTACTTTCCCTTCCGGATTGGGCAGTTTCATGATTCTGACAGCTTCTTCATTCAGAATGTAAGCTCCCGAATCTGATGCGTTAGCTCCTGAGAAAAAACGTCCGGACAACAGACGCATTTTGGTGGTAGCGAAGAAGGAGGTGTCAGTATCGATAGTCCAGAAATCCATTTTCTTTCCTGCCTGTTTACCTTCCCATTCCACTTCGTTCGTAAGATGGTGGGCTAAAATCGGATTCTGGCTCGACCAACCAGCGGATGTAACTTCCGGCAAAGAATTGATTTCAGTAATAACAGCATCGCGATGTGCCAAAACGGCGGGAGTAGCTTCAAAAAACATTACATTGTAGCGATTGAGCCCAATATCTTTCGAATTGACGAATTTTGCCTGTTGTCCCATTACTATCAGACCTACAAACAGGATGATGGTAATCACAAATTGAAAAACAATCAGTCCCTGGCGGGAAACGCTTACCTTTTTACTTTTATCATTTGTTCCGCGAAGTATTTTAATGGGAGAGGTTGATCCGAGAAGAAGCGCAGGATATAAAGCTGCCATAATTCCGGTCATTACGGCAAACCCCATAAAGGTAAGCATCTGTATCAGATTGCTGTATTCAATTTTTAAATCTGTGCCATCAATTCTGTTATAAAAAGGTAAAAGCGTTTCGAGCAAAATAAAAGCGAAAAACAGTGCCAGGAGACAAATTATAATGGCTTCAACCAGGAACTGAAACATTATGCTTCGCTTCGAAACTCCCATTACCTTTTTAATGCCGGCTTCACGGTATCTTCTTATCCCGGTCGCTATCGCCATGTTTACAAAGTTAAATGCCGAGATAAACAGGATAAGAGCACAAATAATGCACATTACCAAAACAATGAGAAGACGGTTCATGTGCCTTTCTCCATTCATGTAATAGTAAAGGTTTTGCTCGCTTAAAGGTGCCAGATACAAGTCTTTAGAATCTTCGTTATAATTTTGGGCTAAGAACTTTTTGATACTCTTATTCAGGAACGCTGCATCAGCGCCAGGTTTTAAGATCATCACCATTTCACAGCCATTGGCATCCCACTCATTAGCCCAGGGATTTCGGGCCAAAAAACTGTTAAGCGGAAGAACAAAGTCAAAATCTATATTTGAATGTTCCACATCCTCAAAAACACCGGTAACTTTAAACATGGTGGCCTTTTCATCCAGAAGTGCTGAAATTGTCTGGTTTAAAGCAGGCTTGTCGCCAAAAAGTTTAGATGCCAGACTTTCTGAGATCACGATGGTACCGGGCTCATCGAGCACGGTTTCCTTACTTCCGGCTTTAAGCGGAAAACTGAAGAAACGGAAGAAATTCTCATCGGCAAATAATCCCGACTGACCAACAGGATCGTTTCCCTTTTTAATATGCAGAAAGGTGTATCTGAACCGATTGAAAGATTCAATGCTGGAATACTTTTGCTTTAATGCATCGCCAAGTAAAGCAGAATTATTGGGGTTATTATAACTTTTATTATCAGCCTGTTTTGCAAACGATATCAGACGGTACATCCTGTCGCGGTTTACGTGCATCTTATCGTATCCAAACTGATATTGCACATACAGGATTGAAAAAATTCCAAGTGCCAAACCAATGGCCAGCCCTGCCACATTTAAAAAGGTGTACGATTTAAAGCGCATCAGATTTCGAAGCGCCAGTTTTATATGAATTGAAAACATGATTCAAATGTATTTAAAATTAGTATTTAGTAACCAGTAGTTAGTATTTAGTATCGAGTAACCAGTAGTTCATGAGAAAGTCGGTCATGATTTTCCATCCATGTATTTATCTCAGTACTCGGTACTAGTTACTCACTACTAATTCTTCCTGATGTTTTCACTTACCACATGTCCATCGAACAGTTGAATAATGCGGTGTGCTTTTTCGGCGTGAGCCGGAGAGTGTGTTACCATCACAATGGTGGTGCCTTCGTTGTTGAGTTCGGTTAAGAGGTTCATTACTTCTTCGCCATTGGCTGAGTCGAGATTACCTGTAGGCTCATCGGCCAGAATAAGCTTTGGGTTCGCAACAACAGCCCTGGCTATGGCGACACGTTGCTGCTGTCCGCCCGATAGTTGCTGCGGGAAATGTTTAGCACGGTGACTGATCTGCATTCGTTCCAGGACAGCTATAACTGCAGCTTTCCTTTCTTTGGATGGTTTCTGAAGATAAAGAAGCGGTAGTTCAACATTTTCCCAGACGCTCAGTTCATCTATCAGGTTAAAACTCTGGAAAACGAAACCGATGTTCCCTTTGCGGAGATGTGTACGCTGGTTTTCACGGAAGTTTGCAACATCGGTACCATCGAACCAAAAGCTTCCTTTTGAAGGATTATCGAGAAGACCAACAATGTTCAGAAGTGTCGATTTGCCGCATCCCGATGGTCCCATTATGGCTACAAATTCACCTTTTTTAACTTCCAGGTTGATGTCTTTCAGTGCGGTTGTTTCTACCTCGTCGGTACGGAAAATTTTTACAAGTTGTTCAGTTTTTATCATGGCGGTTTTGCTTTAAAATGATTTCCTAATAAGGCAACTGCAATGCCAGAAAAGCCATCTCGAAGTATACCAGGCGATTATATATGCAATGAAAGAAATTCATTTACAAATTTGTTCAGAAACTGAACAGGCACTGTTCCCGAATTGAACAAATAGATTAATTTTATCTCAGTGTAACGTCACTCCAAAGGCTTAAGAATGAATCGCCCAACCGGAAATATCCTCATCGTCGATGATAATGTTCAAATTCTGAACTCCCTTTCTATTTTGCTAAAGCCGGAGTTCGAGTCTGTTACAACGTTAAAAAAGCCCGATCAGGTTTATTCGGCCATGCAGTCCGAAAACTTCGATGTGATTATGCTTGACATGAATTTCAAAGCAGGCGTGAATAATGGTAACGAAGGCATTTTCTGGCTGAATGAAATTATTAAAATAGACCCGCAGGCAGTGGTGCTTATGATAACTGCTTATGGCGATATTGAACTTGCGGTAAGGGCAATCAAGGAAGGAGCTACCGATTTTATTCCCAAACCCTGGGATGCCGAGAAGTTGATTGCAACACTGAAAGCTGCATTGGATCTCCGGCTTACAAGGCAGGAAGTTGTAAAACTCCGCGGCCGACAGAAACAATTAAATGAAGATATTCAAAATCAGTATAAAATAATTCGGGGGAAGTCGCCTGCCATGCAGGAAATCTACAAAACCATCGACAAAGTAGCGCCTACGAATGCCAATGTTCTTATTCTTGGCGAAAATGGTACCGGAAAGGAACTCATTGCCCGCGAAATTCACAGCAAATCCAAAAGAAGCAGCGAAATTTTCCTCGGAGTAGATTTATCAGCCCTGAACGAAAATGTTTTCGAAAGCGAAATTTTCGGTCACATGAAAGGCTCGTTTACCGACGCCCGTGAGGATCGTGCCGGAAGGTTCGAAACGGCTTCGGGTGGAACGCTTTTTCTGGACGAAATCGGCAACCTTTCCATGAGCATGCAAAGCAAGTTGCTTAATGTTTTGCAAAACCGCCAGGTAACCCGACTGGGATCCAACAAGCCGGTAAGCATCGATATCCGGCTGATTACTGCCACCAACAAACCGGTGGATCAACTGGTGCTGGAGGGGCTTTTTCGTGAGGACCTGCTCTATCGTATCAACACAATTCAGATTGTCCTTCCTCCTCTGCGTGAGCGTAAAGAAGATATACCAGTGCTTGCAGAGTATTTTCTGACCTTGCATTCCGATAAATATAATAAAGGCAGGCTTAGCTTTTCCAAAGAGGCCCTGCAAAGTCTTTGCGAATATTCCTGGCCGGGAAACATCAGGGAACTGGGGCATACCATCGAAAAGGCGGTGATACTTTCTGAAGGCAGACATATCCAGCCGAGCGATTTATTTCTGAAGGATAAAAGAAGTAACATTCATGATATTACTTCGCCAAAATCGCTTGAGGAAATAGAACGACTGGCTATTGCCAATGTGCTGCGGCAGTGCGAGGGCAATTACTCCAAGGCCGCACAAATTCTGGAGATTTCTCGGACAACTCTCTATACAAAAATGCAAAAGTATAAGCTGAATGAAAGTTAACCGGTTCTATATCATCATTATTATCAGGGTAATCCTCATTACTTTGAACAGCTTTGTGCTTATCTGGTTTTTCACGGAGACACATCGCCCGGCAACTACATTGTTATTTTTCATTTTGTTAATTATTCAGACAATCAGTCTGATCAGGTATCTCAATCGCGTAAACCGCGATCTCGCTAATTTTCTTATTTATCTTCAGGAGAACGACACGTCACTTCTGTTTTCACGAAATCGAGTGGAAAAAAATTTCAGGAATGTGATGTCCGGGCTGAATGATATTACCAAACGGATACAGGCCGAACGGATTTCGCGCGAAGCAAAACATCAGTACCTCAAAGCTGTGATTGAGCATCTGGAAGTTGGAGTTCTTTCTATCAATGCCAATGGAATGATAGAAATGGCAAATCAGGCCGTTTCTGAAATATTTGGGATCAGAAACATAAATAGCGCTCAAAGTCTGACAGCCGGTTATCCTGAACTTGAAAGACTGTTTGCAGAGGATTTTACCGAAGGTGTAATTAAAATTAACGCCGCTGGCAAAATTTCGGAACTTGCTGTAAAAGCAAAACATATCCGCATCGAAGGTGAAGACCTGAGGATATATAGTTTTCAGAACATCAGAAACGAATTGGAAACACGCGAGCTCGATTCGTGGAAAAAACTTATCCGGGTTTTGAGGCACGAGATAATGAATTCCATTACGCCGATCACAACGCTTACTGTTGCCATAAAGCGCAGCTTTACCCGTAACGGACAGCTAAAGCCACTGAATGAAATTGACTCCTCCAATATCCATGATGCCCTTACAAGTGCTGAAGTGATTGAAGAACGCAGCAAAGGTTTGATCAGCTTTGTGGATAAATTCCGGAATATTACTGATTTGCCCCGGCCAGTGTTCAAAAGTTACTCTGTTTCGGATATGTTTGGTAAAGTTCAGCTATTATTTCAAAATGCTTTGCGCGAAAAAGATATTACGCTCACCTGCATTTCTGAACCCGATCTATACATCAATGCTGATGAACAATTGCTGGAACAGGTGCTTATTAATCTCGTAAAAAACTCGCTAGAGGCAATTGACCGGCATGGAAATATAACATTAAAAGCTCTTTCGAACGGAGATCAGAAAACCTGTATCCAGGTAACCGATAGTGGTATTGGTATTCCTGCAGCCGACCTTGAGAATATTTTTGTGCCATCGTTCACTACCAAGGAAAACGGGATGGGAGTGGGATTGAGCATTTGCAAACAAATAATTCAGCTCCATCATGGAGAAATTAAAGTGAATTCAACGCCAGGGGAAACGGTATTCGAAATATTACTTTCTTAAGATCAACGAATCAGATATTTTGTACTTTTAGATCTGCTTTAATCAACACTATGCCTATTTTACGATACCTTCTTTTGAGTTTTGCTATATTTTCAGGCTCAATCTGCAGCGCCCAGAAATACAATTTCAAAAACTTTTCTGTTAACGAAGGCCTTTCCCAGTCTGAGATTTATACAATTTGTGAAGATCGCCGCGGATGCCTCTGGTTTGGATCGGCAGGAGGAGGTATTATTCGTTTCGATGGCTACAATTTTGTGAGTTTCCGGCAGGAAGACGGACTTATAAACGATTTTGTGCGAACCATTGCCTCTGACCGTAAAGGAAACCTGTGGATTGGAACTGAAAAGGGGGTTTGTGTTTACAACGGCCGTACTTTTTTAATTATTAATCAGCCAAACGGACCGGGTAAACGGGTAATAAGGGCTATTGTTGAAGATCATGATCAGAATATATGGATTGGAACCGAAGATGATGGTTTATATAAATTACGAAACAACCGGTTCGAGAAATTTTCCGTTAAATGCGGTTTGCCCGATAATACCATTAATACCCTGTTCCTGTCGGATGAGAACGAACTTTGGATTGGAACAAACAAGGGTATTAGCAAATATAAAAACCGGCATTTCGAAAACTATAACGAAACTGACGGCTTGGTTCCGGGAATGATCCGAAGTATTGCCCAGGATAAAAATGGTAACCTGTGGTTTGCCTCAGGGACTTCGGGTGTTAGCCGATATTCGGGCGGAGTGTTTACAACTTTTACAGAAAGCTCAGGACTCCCTGGCAATAATGTCTTTT
>JAJYAG010000056.1 GCA_021779665.1 Bacteroidota bacterium
CATTTATCTCACCGTTTTTGTTACCAATTATCTTCAGATTATATTAATGGGAGGAGTGGGGCAGCGTATGCTTTTCAGCCTTCGTAATGCCGTGTTCACAAAACTGCAGGAACTGCCTGTCGATTTTTTTAACCAGAATAAAGCCGGCGATCTGATTTCGCGCATTAACAACGATACTGATAAGCTCAACCAGTTTTTCTCCCATTCGCTTATGCAGTTTATCAGCAGCATCTTTGTAATGATAGGAGCAGGTATTTTCCTGCTGAGCATCGACTTACCATTGGGTGCTGCCGCTTTAGCTCCGGCTTTGCTCATCTGGATTTTTACCAGGGCCATTTCTCCCTGGGTGAAGCGTAAAAATGCTGCCAGTCTCAAAAGCGTGGGAGGCTTAAGTGCGGAAATTCAGGAAAGCCTTAATAACTTCAAGGTAATTGTGGCTTTTAACCGTCGCGATTATTTCCGCGAACGCTTTAACGAAGTGAACCAGCACAATTACAATGCTGCAGTAAGCGCCGGTATGGCCAATAATGTCCTGGCTCCCGTTTATGGCCTTTTTGCGAATATTGGTCAGCTTGTGGTACTTGCCCTGGGTATTTACCTGATTATGCATGGAAGCTTTACCCTTGGTCTATTGATTGGATTTTTGGGGTATGTTGTTAACTTTTATAACCCCTTGCGCCACCTGGCCGGGTTATGGGCCAGTTTTCAGATTGCCATGGCAGCCTGGGATCGCATCTCGGTAATACTGTCGCTCGAATCGAACCTTGAAATAGTTGAAAGTCACGAAACCGCTCCCACCCATTCATATTTATCGTTTCGCGATGTTTCGTTTAAATACCCCAGCGGTAAGGAAGTGCTTCATCACGTAAGTTTCGAAATGGAGCGCGGTAAAACCTACGCTTTTGTAGGTCCTACAGGCGGAGGTAAAACCACCACGGCCTCGCTTATTGCCCGACTTTACGATGCCACGCGGGGAACAGTTTACCTCGATGGGAAAGATATTCGCTCTTACACAGCCGCTGAGCGGACTAAAAAGATAGGTTTTATACTGCAGGATCCCTTTTTGTTCAGCGGTACCATCCGTGATAACATCCTTTTTGGTAACCCAGAGTTCCAGGGATACAGCAACGATCAGCTCCAGCAGGAAATTGCAGCTGCCGGACTTGAAAGTCTGCTCGAACGTTTCGACAAAGGTTTGGATACCGAAGTGCAAACCACCGGCGACGGTATCAGTCTGGGGCAAAAGCAGCTTATTGCCTTCATGCGCGCCGTTTTGCGTAAACCCGAGCTTTTAATCCTTGACGAAGCAACTGCCAATATCGACACCATTACAGAGCAACAGCTCGAAACCATTCTCAAAAAACTTCCGGCAGCCACCACCCGTGTGATTATTGCTCACAGGTTAAACACCATCGAAAATGCCGATGAAATATTCTTTGTAAACTCCGGAAAAGTTCAACGCGCCGGCTCGCTGGAAGATGCGGTAAATCTTCTGCTGCACGGAAAAAGGGAAAGTTGAGGACAGGTATACCATTCCAATTAGAAAATATTTCTGTTTACATTCCCAATCGGTTGTGAAGTTCTATTCTTTTACATCCGCAACTTAATATTTATAGCTGACAGATCTGCTTCACTTTAATTTTTCTCCACACACCCCCCTTTTGTTGGTAAAAAACTCCCTCTTTATAGGTTGAAAACTGCGTAAAGGTGTAGCCTCAGCCCTATTATTTAAGGTTACTTTTAAGAAATGATTAAAAGATTAAAATATGTACTGGTTGATGATAACGAAGCTTACCGGAAAGCTTTGCGGGACCTTCTTTTAACCCAGTTCGATGCTGATATTTTAGCTGAAGCGGCTAATGCTGAAGATGTACTTAAAATAGAAAATATCAGCCGTGCCGATATAATTCTTATGGACGTTATGATGCCTCTAAAAAATGGTATTGAACTAACTAAAGAATTGCTATGGTTTAAGGACAGTAAGCTTAAAATTATAGCCATTACCATGCATACCGACAGGGTTTACCTAAAGGAACTTCTGGAAACAGGTTTCAAAGGGTGTATTTTTAAAAACGACATAGCTAAACAATTAGAAAAGGCTATCGAAAAAGTAATGAATGGGAAACTCTTTTTCCCGAATGATATTTTGCTTGACGATTATAATCAAAAACAAATTGACTAACGGTTACAATTATGGATCTGGGTCATCTGAAACGAAAATTTATAAATGAAGCCGAAGCATTACTGATAAACTTCGATAATACACTGATAGAACTTGAAAAGGATAACAAAAACAAGGCACTTATTAGTGAAACATTCAGGATAATGCATACCATAAAAGGGGCAAGCGGAATGTTTGGCTTTGAAAAAATTGAGGAGATAACTCATGAGCTTGAAAGTTTGTTCGACCTTGTCAGAGAAGACCTGATGGAAGTCACTTCAGAACTCATAGAGTTAAGCTATATAACAGCCGACCACATAAGATCGCTATTGAGTGACGAGTTATTTGAAAACGAAGAAAATATCAGTTGCCATTCAGCACTTCTAAGTAATTTAAAATCTTTTAAGCCAGAAAGTAAGCATAATTATCAAGTTCAAAATTCGGTAAAACAGGATGTTAAAAAAATTGCAAGCTGGCATATTTTGTTTTATCCGAATGATGATATTATTACGCGGGCCATTAATTTGGTTTACACGTTTCAGGACTTGTTCTTACTTGGAGAATACAGAATATATAACAAACCTTATCAGAACGGCAATGGTCAGTTTTGGAGCATTTTTCTCACAACCGACCAAGGTTACAGTGCTATAGAAGAATCTCTTTTATTTATAATGGATTACTGTAAAATATACCAGATTGCCAGTTACAATATATTTGATTCTCACGAATTTGAAAAATTTCAATACAGCCAGGCGGAAGAAAGAAACATAAATGACATGGCCCTGGAAATTGCAGAAAACAAGGGAAATGAGCCCCAAAAAGTTATTTTTCAACCGACAAAGGAAATATCTAAAAAGACGGAACAAAAATATAAAACCGACCATGTTCATGTTGATGCTGCCAAGCTGGACTCTCTGATGTTTCTGGTAAGCGAACTTGTAACAACAAAGTCGGAATTGTTAACTGCTTTAAACAGCTATAATATCGAAAAGGCTCTTGTTGCAGGTGAAAAAATAGAGAAACTCTCAAAACTTTTCAATGAAAACGCCTTAAATCTCAGACTTGTTTCAGTAACAGAGATGACTGAAAAATTTAAACGACTTATCCGGGATCTGGCAAGGCAGTTAGGTAAAAAAATTGATTTTGTCACAATCGGGAATGAAACAGAACTGGACAAAAGTATTATCGACCATATAAGCGAGCCGGTTATGCATCTAATCCGTAATTGTATCGATCACGGGATAGAGATGCCCGAAGTTCGTAAAACAAGGAGAAAGGATGAAACAGGAGTAATAAAGATAGAAACGGTTAAGAGCGGTAATTATGTGTATATTTCAATAAGCGACGATGGTAATGGGATTGACACAGAATTTGTTTATAATAAAGCAGTTGAAAAAGGCTTTATAAACCCTGGAATCCAGCTCTCGGAGAAAGAAATATTCGATCTGATTTTTCTACCAGGTTTTTCAACTGCTCAAAGTCTTACCAACGTCTCAGGCAGGGGCGTCGGGATGGACATTGTCCTTAAAAAAATACAGGAAATCAGGGGCGAAATATCCATTGTTTCTGACAAGAACTCCGGCACTTACTTTAATATTAAACTTCAGCAAACCATTTCTATTATCGATACTTTGCTTGTAAAAGCATGTGACATAACTTATGCTATTCCGCTCGACGATATAGAATCGTGTATACTTGAAGCCCACGAAAATATTATGGACAAAAAGAATCACCTTGTAAAAGTAAACGGCGATCTGGTACCATTCATGTACATTGAAGAATTAAATGGAGAGAAGGATAAAAAAGAAACCGACAAACTTATTCTTTTAAAGAAACATGGAAAGGTCTTCGCTCTTGTTGTCGATTTAATTATTGGTGAGTACCAGGCTGTTATCAAACCCATCGGAACTGCATTTAACAATGTTAAATTTTTATCGGGTGCCAGCTTATTAGGCGACGGCAGTATCGCCTTGCTTATCGATACAGAAAAACTTTGGCAAATAAATGCTGGAAATTAGAAAACTTTTAAAAAAAGTATAATAATGGAAAAATCAACTTACCTAACATTTGTACTGGCTCATGAGTTTTTTGCAGTAAATGTTGCGAATGTACTTGAAGTACTGGAGCAGCAGCAAATAACCCGTGTACCCAAAGCTCCGGAGCATATCATGGGAATAATCAATTTCAGGGGTGACATCCTTCCGGTAGTAAACACACGCTTAAAGTTTTCGTTAGGTGATGACGAAAACATTAAAAATTACATCATTGTTTTTGACCTTACCCGGAATCATAACCGTTATCCCGTTTCTGCGGTGGTGGACGGAGTTAAAGATGTAATTGAAATTAATTCTGAAGAAGTTATGGCTGTGCCGGAAATGGGGCTGAGTTTCGACACACGTTTCATAACAGGCGTAATCCGAAGGAACAATGATTTTATAATGCTCATCAATCCCGAAAAAGTATTCTCCGGTATTGATACCGAAGCCGTTCTAATTGAAGATACAACAAACCAATATAACCTAAAAAAAAACAGTTATGAAATTCAATAATTTAAAAATCAGGACAAAACTTTTAGTAGGTTTTAGCGCAGTAATAGTAATCCTTATTGTGATTGGAACAATTGGTTATCGGGCATTAACCAGGGTTGGCAATCTGCTTGATGAGATTACCTCCAACGAATTGCCGGCAGTAAATGCCTTACAGGATATTAACGAAGCACAAACGGCCCTTAAAATGTGTGAACGTTCTTTGCTTATTGAAAATTATCTGGATGCTGATTTTCATGCCAGTGTAATGAAACAGGCAGATGAAGCCTGGTTAAAAATTGAAAAAAACAGAAAGTTTTATCACTCTTTAAAACTTAATGCCGCAGAAGAGGCCGCCTGGGAAGCAAGCCAGAAAAGCTGGGAAATCTGGAAAAAGAGTTATATGGAAATGATGGAACTGATTAAAGAAAGGGAAAAACTTGAATCTGAAATGAAAACCAATAAAGATGCAAAACTGGCCAGCAAACATACTGAACTGGTAAAAAGCACCTTTCTTAAGAGTAGTGAATTGCGACAATTGTTTTTCCAATCGCAGGGAGATCTGGACCAGGTAATCAAGGTAAATTCAGAAAATGCCGACAAGTTGAACACTGAATCCGATCAATTAATTTCCACACAGGACGACCTGCTTATCGGATTTATTATTGGGGGAATTTTACTGGCATTATTCATTGCCTTTTTTATTTCGGCTATTATTTCAAAACCCATAAAGGAAATAGATATTGCAGCAGCCCACATTGCTGAAGGAAACCTGGATATTACAATAGAGATGGTTAGTAAAGATGAAATAGGAAATCTTGCTGATTCGTTCCGGAGCCTTATTGCGGCAAATAAAGATATTGCGGCTAAGGCCAGACAAATAGCCGAAGGGAACTTAACTGTTCTGATCCACAAACGTTCGGAAAATGATGAGTTATTGGAATCTTTATCGCAGATGGTACAAAGGTTGAACGAAATTGTGGCGAATATCATAGAATCATCTCAAAACGTGGCTTCAGCAAGTGCTCAGTTTACTTCGGCCACGGTTCAGATAGCAGAGGGAGCCAACGAACAGGCTTCATCGGCAGAGGAAGTCTCTTCGTCGGTTGAACAAATGACCTCTACCATTCAGCAAAATTCTGAAAATGCCGTTCAGACTGAGCGAATAGCCTCGAATGCATCACAAGGTATAAATGAAGTGAATGTGGCCGCACAAAAAAGCCTTGAAGCGATCCGACGCATAGCTGAAAAAATAAAAATAATTAATGCAATTGCGGAAAAAACAGATATCCTTGCAATTAATGCTGCTATTGAAGCTGCCCGTGCCGGTGAACATGGAAAGGGTTTTGCAGTGGTGGCCGCCGAAGTGCGTAAGCTCGCAGAAACCAGCCAGAAAGCTGCAGTTGAAATTAATTCAATCTCAGCAGAGAGTTTAAAAGTTACCGAGAATGCCGGAAACTTAATGTTGCAGATAATTCCCGACATTCAAAAAACAGCCACACTGGTGCAGGAAATAGCAGCAGCCAGCGAAGAACAATCTTTGGGAGCAAACCAGATTTCCTCAGCAATAGAGCAACTCTCCAAAGTCACACAGCAAAATTCTGCCGCTGCGGAAGAAATGAGTTCAACAGCAGAAGAACTGGCCAGCCAGGCTGAAGAACTAAGCGAAACCATAAGTTTCTTTAATGTGGGTAAAAGTATTAGAAAAGAAAGCAGAACCTCATCAATTCGAAAAGCACCTGTCCAAAAAAGAGCAGGTAATCCGGTTCATCTAAAAGAAACTGCTGAAATTGATCTGACAGATAAAGAATTTGAAAAATATTAGAACCATCTGTGAGGTTGGGTGAAAAGGTCGAAGGACTTCGACTATGCTTAGTCTGACAATTGACAATCAATTATTTGTCCTATTGAGCGTAGTTGAAAAATGACTTATAATTGACTTTTTCACACCGCCTCATAACTTTTGTTTTGCATCTTTTGTTCGGAACAAAGAAACCGGAGCTAAAGATGGTTTAAATTTCTATCAGCTTATTTTTAATGGCGTAGATTACTAACCCGGCGGTATTGGTGCACCCCGTTTTAGACATAATATTTGTGCGGTGCCACTTAACAGTTTCAAAACTTACATTCATTTTTTCGGCAATCTGTTCATTCGTCAGGCTTTCGCATATATATTTAAGGACTTCAGTTTCGCGGTCAGACAAATCATTTTTCGAAGATCTCTTTTTAGGACTTTCATTTATCTTGATAAATAATTTTTGCAGCAGTTCCGGAGAGAACCAGCTATTGTCCTGAGATACTTCTTTTATCGCTTTTTTTAATTCATTAATACCTGAATTTTTAAGTACAAAACCTTTAACTCCGGCTTCGACCATGCTGAAATAATACTTATCGTCGTCAAAACCCGATAAAGCAAGTATTTTTAAACCAGGCTGCATCTGGAGGGCTCTTTTTGTGGCTTCTATACCATCCATTAGAGGCATTGCAATATCCATCAGAACTATATCCGGTTTTTGGTTTTTTAAAAGCTCTAAAAGCTCCAGTCCATTTCCCGCTTCTCCAATTATCTCGGCTATTTTTTTTGTTGTAAAAATGTTAAACAGGCTTTCGCGGAACATCTTATGATCGTCAGTAACGATTATTTTAATCATAAACATTTGAATTTTTAATCTTCAACTAAAGTTTTAACCCTCATTTTAATTTGTGTCCCTTCTCCGGGTTGGCTTTTTATTTGCATATCGCCGTTTATCGATTTTATTCGGCTTTTCATATTTAAAAGGCCAACTCCTTTGTGTTCTTTTAAAGCTCTTTCCACATCAAAACCTTGGCCATTATCAGCATAAACTATATCTAAGGTTTCGTTATTAATAAAAATGAGATCCATATCAATAGTTGTTGCTTTGGCGTGTTTGAGGGTGTTGTTGATACATTCGCATATAACCCTGTAAATTATAGTTTCGGTAATGGCGGCCAACCTGCATGTAATGTTACAATTCAATCTTATATCTATTATTCTTGTTTTCTGCACCTTTTCGGCGTATGCCTTTAATGCTTCCTTTATCCCATAATTCTGCAAAATATGGGGGCTTAGTTTAAATGAAATTTCTCTTATGGATAAAGAGGCTTCTTCGACCAATCGTTCGGCATTGTTCAGGAAATTTCTGGTGTCAGCTTTTGAATTGGGCATTGATAGTAACTCTATATACATTTTAATAGCCGAAATCAGCGGACCTAAGCCATCGTGCAACTCCTGCGAGAAGACAAGCCTTTCCTGTTCTTCGGTTTCAACAACACTTGTAAGGATTTTTTGCTCAAGGCTTTTTCTTTCAGTTATTTCCGATATCAAACCTTCATAACCTGTTAAATTACCATTCTTATCGTGGTTCAGAACCGGTGTGTTCCTGATCCAGATAACCCGGCCATCTTTTCTTACTATCCTGTGTTCTATTGGTTTTATATCACTTTCATTTAAAACTTTAAACAAATGTTCTTTTACACTATTCTTATCAGCATGATAGGTAATACTGATCCACAAGTCCGGGTCAGTTGAGAATTCAACTCCGGAATAACCTGTAATGGTTTTACATCCTTCGCCATGTTTCGATTCTACTATTTTGCCATTTTCAATTTTAACACTGTATATATAATCTGTAACAGAATTGAGCAGTGATTGCAAACGTTTTTCATTATGAATGATTGCAAGTTCCGATAATTTACGTTCGGTTATGTCCTGGATTGTCCCAAAAACAGCTACAGGATTTCCAGACTTGTCAAATTCGAGTTCTCCCACGCCGTGCACCCACCGTTCTCGCTTGTCATTCGGCCGGATAATTTTATATTCCTTATCAAAACGGTTTTTTAGTTTAACTGTTTGTATTTTGTAATAATCTATAATTTCTGTTTTAAATTCAGGGTGTATAACTTCCAACCAACTATTCGTAATTTTTTTGTTTTCTTTTGGGATACCCAGTATTTCAAATGACTTTTTCGATCCTGTCCAATTTCCGCTTGAAATGTCTAACCGGTATGACCCTACTTTGCCAACTTCCTGAGATTTTCGAAGGAAATATTCACTTTCAACAAGTGCCAGTTCTGCTTTTTTGCGTTGGCTGATATCGTGTATTATCGAGTGTAAATATTGTTTACTGTTAATATTTATTAAGCTGGTATATACCTCTACATCCTTGGAATCTCTATTTTTTAACATGTGTTTAAATTCGAACTGGATTTGAGAATGATTCAAGACATCCACCATCCTTTTTTCTAATTCTTCCGCACTAAGCGCATTAATTTGCTGTATTTTAAGCCTTTTAAGTTCATCAAGTGTCCATCCGTAAAAGTTTGCTGCAGCATTATTAGCATCTACAATCTGCCAGGTTAAAGGGTCAATCAGCATTTTTACAGCCGAATGATTTTCAAATAAATTCCTGAATTTTTCTTCACTCTCTCGTAGTGCTTTTTCAGCATTTTTTCTTTTTGTAATATCACGGTAAACGCTGAGTATGACAGGCCTGTTTTCATAATCGATTACTCTGCTGTTTACCTCAAAATCAAGAATACTACCGGTTTTGCTATAATGGGCAGTTTCAAAAAAGAGGGCTCCCTGGTCCGACAGTACTTTAAACCGTTCAATAACTTTTGGCTTATATTCATCGGTATTAAGTTCAATTGTCTTCAGTTTTTTTAGCTCTTCCAGCGTATATCCCAATAATTCAGATGTAACAGGATTTGCCTCAAGAATATAACCATCCAGACCTACAAGTAAAATAGGGTCGGCAACACTTTCGAACAATAACCTGAATTTCTTTTCTGATGCAATAAGTTGCAGTTCAGCTCTCATTCGTTCAGTTACATCATTGTAAATAGCTACAACTTCTCCCGTTTTTAGCTTGTAAATAATGTTTTCACGCCAGGCATCCCTTTCATTATCAACATAGTGGGATGGGCTCACATACTCTGTTTCTCCTGTTCTCCAAACTTTCCGGAAAATATTGAGAAAGCCAAGTTCTTCAGCTTTAGGGAAGAGTGAGCTCAACTGTTTGCCGATTACCTGTTCGCGTTTATAGTTTTCGGTTTGCTGAGCCGTATTGTTAAAATCAGTAAAAACAAAATCGTTACCATTGTCAACCGCTTCGTAAACTGCTATAGCACTCGGACTATTGTCAAAAAGATTTTGCCAGCGTTCTTTGCTCAAAAACAATGCTTCTTCCGATTTTTTACGTTTGGAGATGTCCTGTACTGTTCCGAAGAGTTTTTCAATTTTTCCGTTTGATCCCGGCAATGCCTTGCCTATTGTTTTCACCCACAATACTTCTCCCCGGGTATTTATTATTCTACATTCAAAATTGTAAGGACTCCCGTACTTAAATGCCGCGATTAAAGCAGCATTAACCATTCTCCGGTCTTCCGGATGTATGCAAAGGCTGTGCTCATTCCAGGATGGTTCGCCAAGCAAAGGATTACGATCGAAAATCCGGTACATTTCTTTCGACCAGGTTGTTTTATGTGTAGCTTCATCGTACAACCAACTTCCGACCTTAGAGATGTCCTGGGCTATTTCTAGGAATAACCGGCTTTCATTTAAGTCTTTTAAAATGTTTTTATATTCGGTAATATCCTGAACAGTGCCAAAAACTTTATTTACGGAAGCATTATAATCCGCAATCAGATGCAGGTAAACTATTTTATTATTTAGTTGATTTAGAATTCTTAGTTCAAAATCCAGGCTTTTGGTGCCGTTAACAAGTAATTCCAATACACTGTTAAATACTTTTTGGTTTTCAGGAAGTGCTAGTTTACTTAGGTCATCAAAAGAGTATACTTTACTTTGTAAACCAGTTATGTACATTGTTCCTTCTGAAATGGTGACGGACTTATTCAGAAGGCTTAATTCCCAATGTCCGCTTTTTGAAACATATTCTGCCTTACGCAGGTTTGCTTCACTTTTCTTTAATTGTTTTTCTGCCGAACGCTGTTTGGTTTGGTCCCGAAAAACAAGAACAACCCCTATAATTTCATTATTCTCATTGCGAATGGGGGCACCGCTCTCGCTTACCGGGTATTCATTGCCATTAAGAGCAACAAGTGTGGAGTGATTTGCTGAACTAATCATAACTCCTTCTTTTAGTACCCTGCTCACTGGGTTTTCGGATCTTAATCTGCTGTCTTCGTTTACTACAAAATATATATCATCAACATGTCTGCCCACTGCGCCTTTTTCTAACCAGCCGGTAAGTCTGGATGCCTCGCTGTTTATGTTCATTACTATTCCGAGGTTATCGGTGGTAATTACCCCATCTCCAGTGCTGTATAATGTAGTTCTGAAACGTTCCCTTTCTTCTTTAAGTGCAAGTTCTGCACCCAGCAAACTGGTGTAAATCTCTTTTTGACGATACTTGTATATTAGTGTGATGGAAGTAAGTAACAAAATAATTAGAATACCGGTAACAATGGTATCAAAAATAGCAAAGCTGTGAAAAGAAGCCAGTACTATGTCATACTTAATCTGGGTCAGTATAAACCAGGAAGTTTCCGGAATCTGATGTAAATGGGCAATTACTCTTTCATTCAGCAGGTCTATTCCTGTGGGTTGGTTTAATTTTTTAGAAATCAATCCATAAAGAGGATGAGAACTTTCAATTTTTTTTATTGCAGGAGAACCTTTAGAGTCGGGTTTGTTGTTTAGAGCAAAAAGTTGTTTATTTTTTTCAAAAACCAAAAGGCTTTCGGTACTATTTTCAACTTCAGGATCGTTTCCCAATTTTGAAACAAGCTCGGGGTAAGGATTGGTGCGCAGTATAAGAGCGCCAGTCAACTCATTTTTACTTGTAATTACTGGCGAAATAATATCAACGTACAATTTATTGTCAGAAGAGCAGGTTGAAATATTGCTAAAGGCTGCCAGCTTTGAATTTAGTACCTTTTCAAGTAACAGTACAGTAACAGAATCGAGTTCTGTGAACTCTGGATTCATTGAAAATTTAACATTACCCTTACAGTTGACAACCAAGATATCCTGATAGGATTCATACTGGTTTATAACTCTACTGTGTTCAGCTAACTTTAGCTTTAATTCGTTTGAATTAGT
Source organism: Bacteroidota bacterium (assembly GCA_021779665.1). GTDB lineage: Bacteria > Bacteroidota > Bacteroidia > Bacteroidales > JAAUTT01 > JAAUTT01. The sequence continues at coordinate 11,774 of JAJYAG010000056.1, forward strand.
GTTAAGGAAATTTTTAACAGTTTCTGCAAATAATGGGTTACTGGAGTAGGCTTGAGCTTTTGACAACTGGTACTGTCGCCAGGATTTGATTTGGTTTACTTTTAAAATATTTGTAATAGCTAATTCGTGAAATTGAGCATTCATTATCCTTTTACGTTCACTTTTGTAATAAAGTAAAGACGTAATTGCCAGAATAACAACGAGAGCTAGACTTGCAAGGGTAATATCTCTCCCAACTGTTAACTTTTTCTTTAACATAACTTCTTCCTTTGATTTAATTCATTTTCAAGCCACACTTTTCTTTTGTGCCAGCTTAACCCTTCTTCACAGAGCAAAAATCTTTTCGCGGAACCCTTTGCTTTAATTAGAACTTTTAAAATTTCAGTTCCCTCGTTTATCCATTTGCAACAATTGTAAATACGGCTGCTTAGTTTAATATTCGCTATTCTGTCAGGAGACTGATTTAAACTGTTTAAAGGTTTGAAGTATGTACAATAATGGATTTGTTTTTCATGATGTTTTCTTTTTAAACCTGAATCCCGGGATTCATCGGCACTTTTTTTTTGCTCGCAAAATAAGATAGACCTAACCATTTAACAAGAAAATGAAAACAATACACCTCAAACGGGACGAACCTTTAAATCGCCATAGCTTAGTTGAATTTAGTTACCTTTTTTTAAAAATACAATACTTTAATTTAACTGATACGAGGCTTTTGAGGAGGTGATTGGATGAATGGATCAAAAATCCGCTTGATGATTGACTCACAGTTTCTTTAATTTGTCGGGGAAAATTATAAAAGTAACGATTTTCGCAAAAACTTTCGTTTAGGCAAACAGAAAGACATTAACTTTCGATATTCTGATATTGGAAATTATAGTTCGGATGGGACTATCATGAAACAATATTTTAATTATTATTTTAAAGCAACCTTATAGAATAGTTTTCATCTATTTTTATACTAGGTGCTAAACCTAAACTATATGATAAAAGCTATTGTTATTACTGGTTTTATCTTAAGTATTTTCATTTTTAATGATTGTGGTGAAATAGATTGTCCGGGTTTTCCACCCTCCTTTCTTAAATGGGCTCCTTACAACACATTGGATACTTTAAAATTTTGGGATGGTCATAACAATTTGACCTTTTCTGTTGTGCAAAAAAGCCTTACAGGCCCACATTCTTTTAAAAAAAATTGTAAATGCGAATGTGAGGCCGATATGAGTTTTAAAGCTACCGATGAAAGCTCACAGCAAATTATTGGTTCATTTTCTGCTTTAACGAACAATGATCCACGGGAATATTATCTGGGTTGTCAATTATCTATTCTTAGTAATGAATTCTTTTTTGGTATTACAGCTAATCAGGATAGTTTTTATTATGAAAGACAACTATATCCGATGTCAGATACGCTTATATCAGGTATAAATCACAAAATGGTTGTCTTGACCGTAGATCTGAGTAGTTCAAATGAATTACTTAATCCGGTTTTTAAAATTGGTAAGATATTTTATGTAGAAGGAATAGGGTTAATAAAATTTCAAGAGTTAGATTCTTTAAAAAAATGGGAATTAGTTGAACATTAAAAATGATTTATTTTTTTAACAATTACCGGGTATTCACCCACTTTCCCCCCAAAACCCCTGGCTATGTGGAATATATAAAATCGGCGCGTTAAGCGGATTTTGCAAATCCGCTTGAAACACTGTTGATTTTGTAAATCAACATTATATCTCCCCAGCCTAATTCTATTAAAGAACAATGATTTTTTCAAGCATTCATGCAAAAAGAATATCAGTATCTGTCGGGAGATTATTTTGATTAAATTAGAAAGTTTACTAACTTTCCATTGCTGGCTCAAAGATGATCACACAATTAAAGAACTGCACTATGAAAACAACACTTACCTTTCTGGTTCTTCTAATAATTTTATTTGGATGCAATAAAGAGAATTCTGGCAATGATGAAAAAAACAATGGAATTGTAATTAAGGGATATATTCCCGGTTCAAAAGCAAAAAGTCAACAATTAAAATCTGGAGGATTAACTTTGGCCGATGCAAAAAAAGTACTGGTTTTCAGCAAGTATTATTATAAACTCTTCGACATTAGCGATACTACGTTTAAAGCTACTGCAGATTATGGAACCGGAGCTGCGTTAATTTTTTTAAATGACAACTATCAATATATTGGCACTCTCTCTCCTCAGGGATTAAACATACTTCCACTCGGGAATTTAATAAATGGTGAAAATACTACCATCGATTTATCAAAATTGACTCTGGTAGGCAATAGTGTTATCCCTACTCACGATCCACTTGGTAGTGAGATCAAAATTTCACCCAAAGAAATAAATAGCCTTAAGATAATTGACGACTATTATGAAGCTATTGCCAGAAACATCGATGCAAACAGCAACAACAAGCCTGATGTATTAGAGCATAAACAAATTTTGATTTACACAATGTTGACTGTATTTGGAGGTAAATGGGGCAACAACCAAAGAGCCCCAATCGTAACCGATAGTGCACACTATTTTGTCAATTACATGGTTGAGGTTGGAGGTGGTGATAGTTTAAGTTTTAACAACAACGAAATCTCGGTTAAGGGCCCCATTGAAGAACCTTATAATGACATCAAACTTTGGGGGTTCATGAAGGCTCCTGCTTGTGGTGGAAACAGAGGATTCATTTCTTCTTTCTGTCGTGAAGGAATTGCTGCACCGGGAGCGCCATGGGGCTCAGCATTTTTACCACTCAAGAAAGGAACATATACATTAACCTTGAATGGTAACCAGTCCTTTTCTGTTTACTATTCAAATATCAATATGTATAGTAACTTATTTATCGTTGTTCCCACCTTACATACAAATGGCGATGGAAAGTTATCTTCAATTTCATTTGAATATAAGCTTTCTAACGGCACAACCATTGACCCGGGGAATATGCTCACCAATGTTATGGTTCAATTTTCTGATAATCAGATGAAGCAGTTCTATGTAAACGATAAAAACAAGCTTACAACTCAAACTGGGTTCACCGAACTCGTATTTGCTACTCCGCTCGATATTTCGCGGCTATATCAGGTTGATATTTGGTACGACGATATGCTTGGAAACCAGTATGACATAATGTGGAGACAATAAATTTAATCCAGGTTCGATTAATTCAACTACGAATCTGAACGTTAGTCTTAATGCGATTATAGGTCCGTATTCGCTTACTATGATTTAGTTCCCAGAGGGAGTCAAAAATATGGGAACTATATATATTGTGCAACCTCTACGAGGTAGAAAACACCAGAATATCCAAATTCTACAATTGTGTATCCCCTACGAGGATATAAAACAACATCGTAGATGTTGCATAATTGTAAAATTATCGAGGTATGTCTCTGAAAAACCTCGGAGAGGTTTCACAGTATGTGCGGTTAAGGTTTGTCCCAACTTGTATATAGTTACCAAAAATATATATATTAATTTTTTTGAAAGTCTTTCAGCCTTTAAACACAAGGCTGAAAGACCTTTGAGCCCCAATAATTCAGAATATAACATCGGCATAAGTCTTTTTATATGGAAGTAAGGATAGCCAGGATAAGCGCATATGTTAAACAGCTGCGTTAAGCCGATTTTGCAATCCGGTTCTTACCTTATAAAATCTTACAAATAACTTAACCATAGAAGAGTGTACTCAAAGTGTACTCAAAGTGTACTCAAAGCGTACTCAAAGGGTACCCAAAGGGTACTCAAAGAGTAAAAGAATACAAATCGTATCAATATTTATCCCTTGCATGCTCTGTAGCCCGGATGAAGAGGATTTCAATCATTCTTATTTTCTATGTGCTATCCTGTGAGCATCTGAAAATCAAACATTTTAAAGAATGAAGATTTTAATAATAAAGAGTGGATTTTTATATACCATCCTGCTTTTTCTGGCACTTTAATCTTATTCCCCACCCTTTCGGGTAGTCGGGTTACTACCTTTTTTCCAGCTTAAATTCCGTTGCTTATTCCGGCGTAATACCGGAAAATAGGATAATGTTTACTGCATTGCCGTGCATTACTTTTGACTCAGGAATCAGCATAAATAGTACCTGTATGGTACTCAAAGACACTGCCGGTTCATCCGATCTTAAAACTAAGTGGTATGCAAATAGATTTAAGTCAGTTTAAACAAAAGTTTGTTATCGAGGCGGGCGATTTACTTACCAGTTTGGATAATATTCTGGTTCAGCTCGAAAAAGATCCGAAAAACGAAAGCCTGATAGGAGAAACTTTCCGGATTATGCACACCATTAAGGGAACCAGTGGAATGTATGGCTTCGATCGCATTGTAGAGATTACACACGAAACCGAGACACTTTACGATTTGGTTCGTTCGGGACAAATGGAAGTTTCTCCTTTTTTGATTGAAATAACATTTGCGTCGGCCGATCATATCCGTAATCTTTTAACCGAGACACTGAATGAGGCAGTTGAATTGCGTCACAAACAGCTGCTCGATAATATCGAAAACTTTAAATCGGAAACGAGCGTTCCGGTTATAGAAATTAAACATGCTCCAAAGACAGGATTGGCATCGTGGAGCATTATCTTTTATCCCGATGACGAACTTATCCGTCGTTGTGTCAATCTGATATATGTCTTTCAGGACCTCTTTGCATTGGGAAACTGTAAAATTCAAAGTTCACCCTTTTCTTCCGACGGAACTGAAGTATGGAACATCCTTCTCATCACCGACAAGCCTTACACCGAAATTGAAGATGTTCTGATGTTTGTATCGGATTTTTGCAAGGTTATTAAAATTGCCGATTTTGATATTACCAACCCTTCTGCAATTCTGACCCGTGATGAGGAAGTAAAAGAACTGGAAAAGAAGCAGCATGAGGCTGTCAGGCAACCTGCCCCTCGCCGGAAAGTAAGTGAAATGACCCAGGAGGTTATTCAGAATCTGAATAATCGCGAGGCAGGAATGAACCAATCTGTCGTAAAATCGGGCCGGATTAATGTAGATGCTCAAAAATTGGATATGCTTATGTATCTGGTGAGTGAGCTTGTTACTACCAAGTCGGAATTATTACTATCGCTTCAGCATAGCAACAGCGAAAAGGCCATGGGAGCTGCCGAAAAAATTGAAAATTTATCGAAACTATTCAGTAATAATGCGCTCGACATCAGGCTTGTATCCCTTATAGACCTTACAACCCGCTTTAAACGTTTGGTACGCGATCTTTCCAAGCATCTCGGAAAAAATGTCGACCTGGTTACTGTTGGTGATGATACTGAACTGGACAAGAGTATTATAGACGTTATAGGAGAACCTATTATCCATTTGATCCGGAATTGTATCGATCATGGCATAGAATCGCCCGAAGTTCGTTTGAATCGCAATAAACCTGAAACTGGTACAATCCGTTTCGAAGCCACCAAAAGCGGAAATTACGTTTATATTACCATCAGCGACGATGGCAACGGCATAGATCCCGAAAAGATATACCAGAAGGCATTGGATAAAGGATTTATCCAGCCGGGCGCACAGTTATCCAACAAGGAAATTCTGGACCTGATTTTTCTTCCCGGGTTCTCAACGGCACAGTCACTCTCCGATGTTTCGGGAAGAGGCGTTGGAATGGACATTGTGAAGAAGAAAATTCATGAAATACGAGGCGAGATATCCATAAACTCAACCCCGGGAAGCGGTACGGCGTTTATTATCAAGATACAGCAAACCATATCTATTATTGACACTTTGCTTATTTCCTCCGCCGGAACCACTTATGCCATTCCTGTTGAAGATGTTGAAGCATGTGAACTGCAGCAGGACAGCAAACTCATAAGTAAACAGAGTAATCTCATCGTTTACAATGATCAGCTGATTCCTTTTCTTAATCTGAGGGTAAGCCTGTCGGGCGATTCTAAGCCTCAGGCCAAGGAGAAAGTTGTGATCATTAACCGTCAGAACAGGTTATACGCCATTGTTGCCGATAAAATAATAGGCGAGTACCAGTCGGTAATCAAGCCTCTCGGGAAAACCTTCAGCGATATACGATTTCTTTCAGGAGCCAGTATTCTGGGCGATGGCAGCATTGCGCTGCTTTTGGATACCGAAAAACTCCGTCTCGAAATCTCAAATGAAATAGAAACAATAAACATTTAATTCATATAGTTATGGAAAACGAAACGTATCTCACATTCCATCTGGGTGAGGACTATTTTGCGGTGAATGTCAAAAATGTCCTTGAGGTGCTGGAGCAGCAGCGTATTACGTTTGTTCCTAAGGCCCCGCCTCATATTCTTGGAATCATAAATTTTCGCGGTCAGATTTTGCCGGTCATCGATACCCGTTTCAAATTCGGAATTCCGGGTGACGACAAGGATACTAAAAACTCAGTTATTGTTTACGAATTAAAGGGCGAAAACGAGGTAACAACAATTGCAGCTACCGCCGATGCCGTTAAAGACGTTATCGAGATTTCACCGGACGAAATCAGGCCAATACCCGAACTGGGCATCAGTTACGACACAAAATACATATTGGGGGCAATCCGCAGAGAAGAGGCTTTTGTTCTTGTCCTGGAAATAGAAAAAGTGCTGGCACCTGGTCAGAAAGAGAGAATTATTCTAAATGAATTTATAAGCTAAAAACATACACCATGAAAAATCTAAAAATCAGAATGAAAATTTTGCTTGGTTTTGCAGTAGTTATTGCATTAACAGCAATTCTGGGGATTGTAAATATCAACCAGATGAAGAACATCAACAAAAATACCGAAAGTATAGCCTCCAAATGGATGCCTTCCATTTATTACATTGGCCAGATGGATGTTAATGTATTGGACGTTCGGCGTTATTTGTACCGTCATATCATGACCCCGGGCCAGGAAGATAAGCTCTTCTCTGAAAAGAAAATTGCTGAGCTGCAAAAGGACTTAACGGAAAATGAAACGACTTATAAGAATCTTATTACCACTGAGGAAGGGATGCAGCTGTTTAATGACTACAAAAAAGCCTGGAGCGATTATATCGTTATAAACGAAAGTATTATGAAAGCCTCACGTGAAAATAATACCGAAGCCACCGAGGCGCTTATGAAATCGTCGCTCGCACCTTACGACAAAGTGCTTGGCATCCTTCATAATGCTATTCTCCTGAACAATAAAGGTGGACAGACTGAGTACGATGTAAGTAAGAAAGAATACAAAACATCGGTGGTTATCATTGTCAGCATACTTGTCCTGGTTATTACACTTGCGGTTTTGATAGGGTTATTTATATCGGGAACTATCTCGAAAGGTGTTAAAAAAGTACAGGATGGCGCACAGAAGCTTGCAGTGGGAGATCTTACCTTTGATATTGAAATTGATTCGCGCGACGAAATTGGCCTCTTGATGGCCGACTTCAAGAAGCTGAAAGAGGCTAACCTGATGATTGTTGAAAATGCGAAAAAAGTTGCCAATGGCGATTTAACCGTAACACTTACCAGGCGGTCGGATAATGATGAACTGATGATTGCCCTTTCGAATATGGTGGATAGATTATCGGAAATAGTGGTTCGCATTTTTGAATCGGCCGAGAATGTGGCTATTGGCAGCGGTCAGCTTAGCAGCACATCGGCTGAAATAGCTCAGGGCGCCAACGAACAGGCATCATCTGCCGAAGAAATTTCATCTTCAATTGAAGAAATGGCGTCTACCATTCAGCAAAATACTGATAATGCAGTTCAAACTGATAAAGTAGCAAAGGTTACCGCAGAAGGTATTATTGAAGTGAGCAACTCTTCACAAAAGAGCCTGGAAGCTATCCGTACCATTGCCGAAAAAATTAAAGTGATTAACGATATAGCTGAAAAAACTGATATTCTCGCTATCAATGCTGCCATTGAAGCCGCCCGCGCCGGAGAACACGGGAAAGGTTTTGCTGTAGTTGCCGCTGAAGTAAGAAAGCTGGCCGAAACAAGCCAAAAGGCAGCCATTGAAATCAACAACATTTCATCTTCAAGCTTAAAAGTCACAGAGGTTTCAGGTGAACAGCTCAAAACCATTATTCCCGATATTCAAAGAACAGCTACCCTGGTTCAGGAAATTGCAGCTGCAAGTCTGGAACAGAATTCAGGAGTCAACCAGATTACAAAGGCTATTGAACAGTTGTCGCAGGTTACCCAGCAAAATTCAGCTGCAGCCGAGGAGATGAGTTCAACTTCGGAAGAACTTTCCAGCCAGGCCGAAACTTTGAAAGAAATCATTTCTTTCTTCAATACAGGTAAGCAGGTGAAAAGAGAAACCCCTGCCTTATCACGAAACTATAAGAAGCCTGTTTATGCTTCACCCAAAAAGGCGGCATCAAAAGGGATAAATATATTTGATAACAGTCCGGATAATGATTTTGAAAATTTTTAAACAAGTTAGGTGAGATCTGATCATATCCCCGGAGCGATTTAATAATCCTCCGGGTTTTTCTATTGAAGGAGGGTGCAGTTAATATCAAAAGTCGCCGGACGTCGGTCCACGGTCCACAGCCAATACAAATTTTGGGGAATAATTAATTTTTCCAATTTAGCCCTGGCTGTTTGCTGTCGTCCGAGGTCCGTGGACTGTGGACATGTTCATTTCAATTTCCTATATGTTTACAATTTTATTTTTGATGGCGTACATTACAAGTCCGGCAGTATTTGTAGCCCCCGTTTTGGAAAGAATATTGGAACGGTGCCATTTTACGGTATCAAAACTCAGAAACACTTTTTCGGCAATCTGTTCATTGGTAAGACCTTCACAAATTAATTTGATTATTTCAACTTCGCGGTCGGAGAACTCCACCGGAATTTCCTTTGGAGCTTTATTGCTAAACGAAAGAATAACTTTTTGCAATAATTCCGATGAGAACCAGCTTTCGCCTGAAGCAACAGTCATAATAGCTTTTTCGAGTTCGGCAAAACCGGCATTTTTAACAACAAAGCCTTTGGCGCCGGCCTCAATCATATTAAAATAATATTTTTCGTCTCCAAAGGAGGAAAGTGTCAGTACTTTCAATCCGGGTTGCTTTTCAATGGCTTTCCGGGTGGCTTCAATTCCGTCCATAACAGGCATGCTGATATCCATCAGAAGCAGGTCGGGTTTATGTGCGTCAAGAAGTTCAAGAAGTTCTGCTCCATTGGAAGCTTCTGCCAATACTTCTGCAATACCTTCGGTGGTTAAGACTTTCCGCAGAGTTTCCCGGAACATCCGATGGTCGTCTGTAATGATAATTTTTACCATGTAATGTCAAAATATTAAATAACGAGAGATGACTGAAATACGGGATGCTTTGATCATTTTTTCAATCAGCATAAAACCGTATGGGCCTAGTTTTTATTTATTTAAATATAACTAAAAATTATGGTTTTGTTTCAATTTTGGCAAGTTGATTTTCAGCTATTAATTTTCTATGATAAAATTATAAATTATTCCTGACAATTATTATCCTCAGGATCAGGAAGTATAACTTTGATATAAATATCTGTTCCTTTACCAGGTGAACTTTGGAAGTTGATTTTACCATTTATTGAATTCAAACGGTTTCTCATATTCAATAAGCCCAGTCCCTGCTTGTCTTTAAGCTTCTCTTCGACATTAAACCCACATCCGTCATCCGAATAAAATACAAACAGGGCATTATCGGTTTTTTCGATGTAAATTCTAATGTTATTAGCACCGGCATGTTTAAGGGTGTTATTTATACATTCGCCTAATATCCGGTAGATGATAGTTTCCACCAGCTCGCTGATCCTGGGGATTTCCTCAGCGTGAAGCTCAACATTTATTTTATAGTTGTTTTTAATTTTTAGCAGAAAGGCTTCCAATGCTTCTATCAATCCATAGTTCTGCAGGATATGAGGGCTGAGTTTAAAAGAAATTTCCCTGATGGAATGGATGGCTTCATCGAGCAGGTTATCAATATCGCGGATGGTAGTGTTTTTATCTGCTTTGGTATCGGGCCGTTCAAGCCATTGAATGTATATTTTGGCTGCTGAAAGCAGAGGGCCGAGGCCATCGTGCAGTTCCTGGGAGAAATTTAAGCGTTCTTTTTCCTCAGTATTGATAACACTGTTTAATAATTCCTTTTCGAGGCGCTTGCGCTCGGTAATGTCGCGAATAACAGAGACTCTGATATTTCGGTTGTCGGTTTTTAAAGTGCGGGCCCTCGATTCGATGGTTATGGTACCTCCGTCCTTACGGGTGACCAGCAACTCATAAGCGTCCTCGGTATTGGTAGAAATTTTTTGCATTACATTTTCCTTCGATTCCTGTCTTACGAACTCGATAATCTGATGCCCGATTACTTCTTCCCGTGTGTAGCCGATAATACTTAATAATTGATCGTTTATATCGAAAATAACACCGTTTTCCGAGAACAGAATACCTTCGAATGAGGCTTCGGATAATACTCTTAGTCGTTGCTCATTATATACAATTGCTTCCAGGGCCTTTTTGCGGTCGGTAATATCAATACCAATTCCGGTAAAATATATCTTATCATCAATTACAAGCTTTACTGCTGTAAAGTAAAAAGAAATGTGAGTTCCGTCTTTGGTAGTCAGGTCGGCTTCAGTTGCTCCATAACCTACTTCCAGAGTTCTCTTTATCTCTCTTTCAATTCTTTGAAGATCCTCAGGATTATCTTTGTACCAGTCGAGAACAAAGAAATCGTCAAGTTCTTCGGCTGTGTAACCTGTTATTTCCGTATGTTTTTTATTCCAGCGTTTCAACCTGCCTTCTGCATCATAGAGATAAAGAAGCCCGGGTACACTGTCGATAACGGCATCGGTGAATAGCTTTTCCTTTAAAAAATTCTCCTGCGCCTTCTGCTTTTCTTTTTCAATTTCAATTTTTTCAAGGGCGAAACCAATGTTGTTGGTGACTTCTTCAAGAAGTTTAACCTCCGAGGCATTAAAAAAGGAAACTTCGGAGGCATATAAGGAAAGAGCTCCAAAAGTTTTCCCGGCAATTTTAATAGGAAAAGCTGCCGAAGACCTATAGCCTCTTTTCAGGGCCTCTTCTCTCCAGAGAATCATAGTTGGGTCGGTAACAATATCCATAGTGGAAAATGGTTTCCCTTCCCTGAGAGCACCGGCGGTTGGGCCCTGACCCTGAAAATCGTTTGAATCCAGAATATCCTTCATTGCCGTTAAATAACCGTCTTCGTGACCTGCCCATGTGATAGGCTTAATACCGGGACTTTCTTTATCTACCAGACCGATCCAGGCCAACCTGAACTGCCCTGCTTCAACAGCAATTTTACAGGCTTCGGCTAATATTATTTCCGGATCTTTGGCTAACACTATCATCTGGCTGATTTTACTGGTCAGGGCATAAACCCTGTTAGCTCTTTTAATTTCAAGTTCATCCCGCTTTCTTTTTGTTATGTTGATATTGAAGCCGGCAATACCATCAATTTTGTTATTGTTATAAATAGGAGCAATAATCTGTTGAAAATAATGATTCTCATCATTTATAATGTATTCACATTCCGAATCAATAATTTCCCCGTTCAGGGCTTTTCGGCTGTTGTCCGCCCAAAGCTCCAGGTCCTGGGGGGTAATAGATGAGTTCTCAGGCTTTTTCCCCAATATACTTCCAAAGTGGTTAACATGTTTTTTATTCTCAAGGATACCTACATTGTTTTTGTTACGTGCCCAGATTTCAAAAGGGGCATTTTCAATTAATGTATTAAGAAGGGCCTCGCGCGCTCTCAATGCATTTTCGGCGAGTTTTCTCTCGCCAATGTCGGACATGGTGGCAATTACACCTATCACATTGCCTTCATTATCGTGATGAGGCATGTAGGTTGCTTCCATCCAGCCTTTCCGGCCACTTTGAGGCATGAAGTAGCTAAATTCGAGAGAAATTTCTTTTTCCCCTTCAAGAATACGCCTGAGTATTTTATCGATTCCGTTTTCGTTAAAGTGTGGAAAGATTATGGAGGCATTTTTCCCGAGTATATCTGCAGCTTTTATCCCTGTTATCTTTTCCATAAACGGGTTCCATACCTGGTAACAAAAATTACTGTCGTACACCACTATACCGTGACCGGCACCTGAAATAATTTCCTTATTAAACCGGTTCGCCTGAATTAAATCATTTTCGACCTGTTTACGGGCGGTAATATCGCGCACCACGGCTACAATTGCCGCTTCGCCATTCCAGATAACTTTCTTGAGTGCAACCTCAGCAAAAAAAGTAGTTCGGGTTACCGGTCTCAATGCTTTCCATTCGAATAGCACCGGTTCACCTTCCATGGTTTTCTTCCAGTAACCGGGAAGCAGCTCTAACTGACCGGCAGTGGCCGAAAGCGCCGATACATCAATTCCCCGGGCATATTCCCTTGTAAATTCGAATAAGCTTAAGGCTGCGAAGTTCACTTCCATAATTTGTCCCAGTTCATTATGTATCAGAATGGCATCGTAGGTATTATCAAAAATGGAGCGGAGGTTGAGTTCCGAAACCCTGATCTGTTCCTGCGACTTTATCCTTTCTGTAATATCACTGGCAATAAAAACCAGATAACTCAGGTTATCGAAAAAACTGATTTGGACTGAAAGCTCAATAATTCTATAGGATTGTTCCGGCAAACTTATCAGGGTTTCGGTGGTAAGGGCGCTCGACTCGCCATTGGGCGTAGCTTTCAGAAGAATTTTAATTTTATCGTTTACATCCGAATCAAAAAAATTATATATCGAATTCCCGATAAGATTTTCTTTTGAAGTGTTTAATAAGTTTGCCGCAGCCTGATTTGCTTCGATAATTTTTCCACCGGCCGCTTCAGCTTCAAGTATTCCGTCATCGGTTTTATCGAGCAAGGCCCTGAAGCGTTCGAGATGCAATAGCTTATTCTGTAATTCAGGAAAATAACTTTTTCTGGATGATGACTCGCCTAATCCAATTATTCTGTTTCTCAGACTATCCCAGTTTTCATTGTCTATCATTACATAACCTCCTATGGATAGAAAATCAGGTTTTTTTATTGAATTTACAGAAAGTTTTCATGGATTTGTTGCGTTGTACCAATTTTTATTGACAACAATAGCATCGAAGTTAAAAGAGACTTACGCAACCAAATAGCAAAGAACCCATCTATAGGGAACAAACTATCCATTATGAAAAAAATTTATTTGGTTTTTACGGCGACTATCCTATTTTCATGCGATCTGATTCCCTTTCACCAAGGATATAAATATAATACCGGAACCATTTCCGAAATACCGGTAAACCTAAGGGATATTAACAGTGAATTCGATGATTATAACTCAACTTCTCCCATCTTAGGAGGAACAGCGCCCTTATGTTTCTCTTCGAACAGGAACAGCTCCGGCGGGAACTTTGACATAATATATAAAAGCCTGGATGTGGTTATGCATAAATCGGACGGGCAGTTTTATGTTGGTGAAACCAAATCCAATTCAGGAGGCTTGGATATTGTATTAGCCAGTTCGAACCTTTTAGGAGCTCTGCATAAAATTAACACCACCAGTGACGAACTTGGCCCGTATTTAATACCTGTTGGGAATGGGGTTCGCCCTATAGCAACTGGTTGGGAACAGTTTCAGAACTACATTTTTCTTTATGCAGGCAATAAGTTAGGGAATTTTGATATTCAGTTCACCCATAATTTGAACAGCAGCACTTATATCGATCCCGTAAGCATCGATTTTCTAAACTCGGCCAAAGACGACCTGTACCCAACGATAACTGCCGATAGTAGTTATATTTATTTCTGTTCAAACCGCGATCAGAATTTTGATATTTTTAAAGCCAATATCAGCAGCTCAGGGAGTTTTCTCGATGTTTTGACCAATAAGGCGGTTAGGGAAGTCACCAAAGACGCTGATTTATCTTCGGATTACGACGATAAGTGTCCTTTTATTTTTGAAAACATGATGGTATTTGCCTCGAACCGCCCTGGCGGTTTTGGTGGTTTTGATCTTTATTATTCATTGTTCGAAAAGGGTAAATGGTCGGCACCTGTAAATTTTGGAAGAAAAATAAATACCGGCGCCGACGAATACCGGCCTATTGTTAAGTCGTACCGCATGGAGTTTACGAATAATTTTATGCTTTTTTCTTCTAACCGTTCAGGCGGAAAAGGAGGCTTCGACTTGTACTATGTTGGAATACCGAGAACTCAGAATAACTCAAGGGATTAACCGTAACGGGCTGATTACCTTATTACAAAAAGTTCCTGTCCAGGAATTCCTGAAACTTGTCCCTGTATTGGTCTCCAACTGGGATGTAGTTCTTTCCGAAAACAATCCTGCTGCGGTCAATGGTATCTATCTTTTCAAGATTTACAATAAAAGAGCGGTGCACCCTCATGAATTTACTGGCAGGAAGTTTTGTTTCCATATTTTTAAGTGAAGAGAGGGATATCACTGCCTTATCTGATTGTGTGGTATAAACTTTTACATATTCTTTCAAACCTTCAATGTAAAGTATATCGTGGAAGTTGATCCGTTTGATTTTATAGTCCGACTTCAAAAACAGGAATTCATTGGTCGATTGAACCTCATCTGCCGGTTTGTTGGTGGATTTCAGCATTCTCTCAGCTTTGTGAACCGAAGTAAGGAATTCCTCGTAGGTAAAAGGTTTTAACAGGTAATCGGCAACATCGAGCTTAAAACCATCAACAGCGTATTTATCGAAAGCGGTGGTAAAAATTACAACAGGACCATTCACCATCGACTTTGTAAATTCAATTCCGTTCAGTCCGGGCATTTGAATGTCCGTGAAAACAATGTCCACATGGTTGTTACTCACGTACTGAGCAGCCTCCAAAGGGTTTTCAAACTGACCGGCTAACAGCAAATCGGGCGTTTTCTGAATGTACTCCACAACCGACTGAAGAGCAAGAGGTTCATCATCTATGGCTATAACGGTTATCATTTTATGTCTGAATCGTTAAATTCACTTCAAATTTATCTTTTGTTCTTTCGATTTCAAGTGTATGCCTGTTTGGATATATCAGGCTCAGTCGTTTTTTTAAATTCTCAAGGCCAATTCCTGTAGAAGAGAGTATTCCATGATTGTTTTCCGAAACCCCGTTTTCGCATTTGAACATAATGCTATTTTCCTTACAGGCAAGACTGATATTTATAAACGAATCCTCCTGAACGCTGATCCCATATTTGAATGCATTTTCAATAAGCGATACAAAAAGCAGGTGAGGAATCTCCAATCCATTGCATTCGGCGGGGAAATTAACGTTAAGCTTGGTTTTGGAACCTATCCTCAGCCTCATCAAATCAATATAATTGTTCATGAAATCAATTTCATCATTTAATGGCCTGTTATCCTGACCGGATTCATTGATGACGTAACGCATCAGCCGCGACAGTTTAATTACTGCGTTTTTGGAGTCCTCATTGTTTTTACCTATCAGATAATGGATGTTGTTTAATGTATTGAAAAAGAAATGCGGACTGATCTGGTTTTTCAAAATAGCAAGCTCTGCATTCAGTTTTGCTTTTTCTGCCTCTTTTTGCATTTTCTCTATTTTGAACTGACGTTCAATTACTTTTATGCCCAGCGAGAGAAAAACCACAAAGAGGGAGGATGATAGGTAGCTTACCATATGACGGCCCAGCAAAGGTAATTTCAGTCTCATACCTCCCGGAGGAAAGGGAATATTTTTCTGATAACCATAAGGTTTAACTCTTTCCAGGTACTCAAGTACAAAAGCATTGGTAAAATCGGAAATATAATAGAAGCAAACTATTAAAGCCAGTGCCGAAAAGTAATATGTTATTCTCTTTTTTTGAAAAAACAGCTTGGGTACTAAAAAAAGATAGTTGGCATAGAAAAGCAGTCCGTTTACAAAGGTGTATGAATATTAGAGCAGGAGGAAATTGCTTCCAAGCTGGAGCCTTTTTGCCGTGTAAAGCGGTAAGGCCAGAAGAACAGCCCATACAAGCAGATGAATTACCACATGGATGGTTACCTCTTTGGTTGTTTTTGTCATCGAAGGACTTAAATTCTGTTTATAAAATTAATTAATTGCTGTTAGTAAATAAGATTCCAGGCTTTGTTCGATAATTTAGTTGATAGTTATACTACTACATCCCATAGCTATCGCACCCCGTTGACTGGAAATCCTTTGTTTTTTCAAGCCACTTTAAAAAGGCTCCCAATGAGTATTTCTCAATTCTTATTTCATCCTTCATACTTCCTCCTTCATCCTTAACATTATTCAGTTCCCAAACTCTTTACAGGATTTTCGTTCGCTGCTTTTAACGCCTGAGAGCTTACAGTTGCAAGCGCAATGA
The DNA here is from genome assembly GCA_021779665.1 of Bacteroidota bacterium. Classification (GTDB taxonomy): domain Bacteria; phylum Bacteroidota; class Bacteroidia; order Bacteroidales; family JAAUTT01; genus JAAUTT01. The sequence continues at coordinate 28,062 of JAJYAG010000056.1, forward strand.
GAATTGAAACCATTCCGCTTACTGCAAATAACCACCAGCTGATACTGATACGATAAGCATAATCCTCCAGCCATTGATGCATGTAATACCATGCAATGGGAGCGCCAAGAGTAAACGCTATTACAATAAGAATAATAAATTCTCTTGAAAACATGAAAACAATATTGGCTGCAGAAGCCCCTAAAACCTTACGAATACCAATTTCCTTTACCCGCTGTGATGCCATAAATGAAGCCAGGCCATACAAACCAAGACAACTCAGGAATATGGCAATGGCGGCAAAAATCTTATACAACTGCATTAATTGTTTTTCCTGTTTGTAAAAACCTGCAATTTTATCGTCCATGAACTTATATTCATAAACAAAGTTAGGATATGTTTGCTCCCATATTGTTTTAACTGATTGTAATGCAGAAGAAAGGTTTTTGGTTTCAAGTTTGATGGCTGCCTGGCTGTACATGGTTCCATTTGTGGTTATAAGTAATGGCGCCAGATCATGACGAAACGACCTGTCATTAAAATCCTTCAATACCCCAACAACCGGGCAGGTTATTCTGTCGCCCCAAATACTTATTTCTTTATTCAACATTTCTTCCGGATCCTTTATGCCCAAACTTTTCATCAGCGATTCGTTTACTAAAAATTCTCTTGTCAGTTGTGAAGGCTGCAGGTTTCTTCCGGCAATCAGCTGAAGCTTATAAGTGGGTACATATTCGTGGTCAGCAAATTTGGTAATCGCCTTAAAATCTGCTTCTTTTATGGCATGGTCAAACTTCAGTGTGCTCCACATATCATTGGCATCCTCAATCGGGGTATTGGAGCTGTAGCTTATTGACTTTACTCCGTTTACCGACAATAATTGTTGCTTTAAATAATCAGCCTTGCTGAACCATGCCGTATCTACACGGAACGGTATATTTATAATTGTTTCCTTGTCGAAACCTAAGGGCCGATTCATAAAATAGCTCATCTGCTTCACAATTACAAGAGTTCCGATGATCAATGCCTGCGCAATGATGAATTGAAATACTACCAATCCTCTCCGTAACGAAATACCTCCGGAGGTTTGAGCTGTGAGTTTACTTTTTAATGCACTTACAGGATTGAACCGGGATAAAACAGCCGAAGGATAAAGGCCGGCAAGAGCTGTTACAGCAATGGTTACAGCTATAAGAAACAGAGTTAGTGCCGGATTAGCGACTATATTGAATGAAAGTGAAAGTTCCAGAAGTTGGTTTACCGAAGGTAGCAACAGGATAGTAATGGTTGCTGCCACGATAACAGCGGCTGTAACAATTAAAAAAGTTTCTGTAATAAACTGAAGCCGCAACTGCGAGGGCCGGCTCCCTAAAACTTTGCGTACACCTACTTCTTTAGCCCGGTTTACAGCCTGTGCAGTGGAGAGATTGATGAAGTTCACGCATCCAATTAAAAGGATGAAGGCAGCTATAAGCCATAAAACACCCAGAAGCTGGCGACTTATGGCTTTGTTACTATAATTACCGGCTTGTGTATCGTAATGAACTGCGCGCAAGGGTTGAATGATATGGCTGTCCTTATTCTCAGGCGATTGAACCTCTTTTGAATAGGCTCCCAGTTGTTGATTAAACCCCGACACCGAGATATTAGGAGGCATTAGCACAAAGCAGCCAAAACCATTATTTGTTCTGTCTTCCCAATCGGTTGACTGTGCCATAAGACTTCCGGAAAACCCGGTGCCGTATGCCACCACAAGTTTGAGCTGAAAGTCCGTGTTGGCAGGTATTGTCGCCAGAATTCCCGAAACTTTCAATATTTCAGTACCATGTTCAAATATGTAACCGCCTAAATTCAGAATAATGGTTTTGCCCATTGCAGTTTTCCAGTCACCGAAGTATTTTTCGGCGACTTCTTTAGTCAGCAATACATTATTGGGATCTTTTAGTGATTCGTATGACCCTGTGAGCAGCGGGAAATCAAACATTTTAAAGAATGATGGCTCTGTAAAAAATACGCCTTTATCCTCTTTAAAAGCCTTTAATGTTGTTCCGCTCTCGTCGGGTATAAGCAATTTATCATCGTGACTGGCAAAAACAGGAGCCACCTCTTCGATCTGGGGAAATTCTGTTTTCAATGCTGCGGGTAAAGGAAAAGGAACATCTTTCCCATAGGGCAGATTTGCCGCATCCGCATTATGATATTCAGTTAACACACGGTAGATTCGTTCTTTCTTTGCATGAAAATTATCGAAACTCGTGTGGTAGCGTATTATAATAAAGATGGTTGTACAAACAGCAATGCCAATGGAGAGGCCTGCAATATTGATAACGGTATAATTAATGTTGCGCTTTAAACTTCTGAAAGCGGTTTTGAAAGACGTACTAAACATAGGCAACTTGCATTAACGAGGATGAACGATGAGCTTACCCAAAATTATATGGGATTGAATATTTAAGAAAATAATTTATATGGACAGGAATCTTTTCATAACGGAGAGCTGATTTTTATCTATCAGGTGTTACTTATTATCTGGCATTTAGCAATAATGTTGCATGGATCCTGCAATGCTAGAGGGCTGACACATATTTACCTCGCAGCGGTTTGTCGGTTTTATCCTATATCCAAATTATTAATCTATAATCAAAAACTGCTAATCATCCGATCAGTAGTTTTGGTCACAATTCAATTCTAAAAATTGTTAGATAAAACTATAATATCTAACTTTGTTTCGAATTTAAGACTGAGAGATATGGAAGGGGAAAAATTAATATTTGTAGTTGATGATGATCGGATCATCAGGAACTTTTTGGAATACACATTTTTAGGCAAGTCAAACTATAGGATAAAAACCTTTCCGACAGTTGAAGAGTGTTTAGAAAGTCTTCATTTCCAACCAGATCTTATTGTTTTGGATCACTCTTTCATTTCAGAATCAGATACTTTGATGACAGGCCTTGATGCGTTAAAAAAGATTAGAAGCCGGGATGAGCACGCCTCGGTCATTATTCTTTCCAGTTCAACCGATGAAAGTTTGATCAATGAGTATAAGTTAAACGGCGCCACAGCTTTTATCCATAAAGAAGGTTATTTTATCAACACGCTTCTTGAGGTTATGGAAACCGGGAATCTTGAAGATTACGAATACTTTTTTAACTGTCCTGTTGAGCCTGCTTCTTAAACTCAAGATAATTCATAACATACCGTAATTCACTCCAGCCTGCTTCGTCGCCTAAGGCTGCTTTGGCGGGTCCAAGCATGGTGTTTCCCGCTTTCTCGAAATAATCGGATATTATTTTAACTTTTTCTTCAGGAACAAGTCTGTAAATATCAATTTCGCCTGTTTTTACATATTGTGCCAGATGTCCTTCAATGGTTGTGGGCGACATGCTTCTTTCCTCGGCTATTTCGTCCACTGTTTTTCCCTGACAGAATAATTCAAAACTTTGTTGTTTCGTGCTTATTTTGGGCTCTTTGGAGGTTTCTTCCTCAGTGGCTTTATCAGATGCAAGCGCTGTTTCGGAAAACGAAGTTTCAATATTATTATCTTTCTTATAATCCCTTATCAACGCCAATATTTCACTGCCAAACTGTTTTACCTTTTTTTTGCCAAAGCCTTTTATGCGCTCTAAATCGCGTGGGTTCGAAGGGAGCAGGGCAACCACATCCATCAGTGTTTTCTGTGGAAGAATCATGTATATGGGAAGATGAATTTCGGCTCCTTTGGCCTGGCGCCAAGATTTTAAAGCATTGTAAAGTTGCGGGTGTACAACATTTCCAGGTGTGGAAACCTCTATTTTTTTTGCAATTTTATGTTCAGATGATTCAATAGACGATTTGGCTCTGGCTTCCAGGTACTTCTTTACCGAAAACCCGTCTTTGCTTATTCTAAGGCACGAGAGTTTAACGGTAAGTTCCTCTCTGAGACGCGAAACAGCATCATTAACCGATTTACGGACTACCTTGTTGTCAATATCTATTACTGCTTTCTCTAGTGGAATGAATGCTGCAGTTATTAGTTTTTCCTCAAAGTATATGCATCCTTTTTTAAGGCGTTCCTGCAACCCTTGATTTTCTTCAACTTCCTGGTTATGTGCTGATAGCTGGGTAACCTGAATTTTAAATTTTTCGGCTACTTCCACCAGATCCGATTTCAATTTTTGGTTCATGGTTTCGAACATGTCGATAAGGCTCAAATGAAGACTGGCACGGTGTTCATCCATCAATTTAAGGCAGTAGCCCAACCTTCGTTGCATGGTACTAAAGTCTATTAATTCGAGCACGAGCGATTTCTGATAATCGAGTTTTTCTTTTACTAGTCGTTCTTCAGAAGGGCTGTTGGCTTCTGCATCCCTGTTAAACTTCGATACTGTTGTATCGCTTTTAATGCTTGAGTACGAAATAGGTGTGCTTAAAACCAACCCTTCCAGCGTTTTGCAGCGGCTGAGCGCAACATACACCTGTCCGTGTGCAAAAGCCGATTTAGCATCTATAATTGCCTTTTCGAAAGTAAGTCCCTGGCTTTTATGGATTGTGATTGCCCAAGCCAGCTTTAACGGGTATTGTGTGTATTTTCCAACTAGCGTTTCTTTAATTTCTTTGGTTTCCTCGTCGATGGCATAGCGATTATTTTCCCATTCAGCCAAGTTTACCTGAATGGTATCTTCTTCTCCCGGACACTGCACATATATGGTATCGTCTTCAATATTTTCAACTTTACCTATTTTACCATTGTAATAAAGTTTTTCGCGCGAGATATCGTTTTTCACAAACATCACCTGTGCCCCGATTTTAAGTGTTAGTTCGAGATCAGTGGGATAGGAGTATTCAGGAAAATCGCCTTCCACGGAAGCTTTGAACTTGAATTCCTTGCCGGCAAGCTGTCTGAGTTTGTTTTGGTTAAGTTCCTGCGCCTGGTAATTATGGGTGGTGAGTGTTATATAACCCTCTTCGGCATTGAGGCTGAAGTTGGGAATAAACCGTTTGTTAAGCTCTTCGAAAGTTGAAGGATCGGTATTATTATCGCGTATTTTATTCAGAAGATTGATAAAGGTCGGGTCGCTCTGACGATAAATATGTTTCAGCTCGATGGTTACATAGTTTGTATTTTTCAAGGCGCGTGAGCTGAAAAAGAAAGGATTTTCGTAATACTGCCTCAGCAGTGCCCACTCATCTTCTTTGGCAACCGGGGCAAGCTGCTGAAGGTCGCCAATCATCAAAAGCTGAACGCCGCCAAAGGGTTTGTAACGGTTGCGGTAGCGGCGAAGAGTCTCATCAATACCATCGAGCAAATCGGCGCGAACCATACTTATCTCATCAATCACAAGCAAATCGATGCTTTTCATGATGTTGATCTTGTCGCGGCTCATCTTCTGAAAACCCTGACGGGGAGAAGTTGTATCATCAGGGTTTCCGTTGGTTGGCAAATACGGACCAAAAGGCATCTGGAAAAACGAGTGAATCGTAACCCCGCCGGCATTAATAGCTGCAACACCTGTGGGCGCAACAATAATCATCCGTTTTGGAGAAGAATCTTTAAGCTTCCGCAGAAAAGTGGTTTTGCCTGTTCCTGCTTTGCCTGTGAGAAATATATGAGTGCCTGTATGTTCAGCAAAATCGTACGCTAACTGAAGTTGAGGATTTTCAACCGGATTCATGGGAAAAGATAATGTTTCGGGTAAATGTATAAAAAATGTTGTGTCAACCCAAACAAACAAAGTTTTTGAAGCTGTTAAAAAAAACGATAAGCTGTCGGCTTCGCAGCAGGCAGCTTATTCTAATATACTAACTACTTAAAATAAATCGTTTGTCAGCAGCCACAGGTTCACAACCACGGGTGCCGACTTATTTTTTAGGTAATCGAAATTATCTGATCCTTCACATTATCGTCGTCGAAAACCTTTTTCCAGTCTTCTTTGATAAATTCTTTCAAACCGCGTTGAAGCGCTTTATTGGCTGCATCGGAAAATACTGCTCCCGGAAGTTCGTTAAACAGCACCGCCATCTGAATGCGCAGATGTCCCAGCAGAAAATCACGTGCAGCTTCACGGGGCACACCTTTTTTTATCACTTCTTCCAGACCTTCGCGGATAACATACACGCAGGTTGAAGCCAATGTCTCCACGAGCGCAGGTTCGAGCAATCCCATCTGTTCAACGGTAATTTTATGCGAACGCCACACCGGGCCGTAAAAGGTTTTAGCAAGCTCTTCGCCAGTCTGGTAATCTTTATCCGAGCCTTTCATGAGGGCGCAAACAATGGCCTGTTTGGCTGCCACACCGCCAAAATGGTCTTTCATTGCTTCTTCAACAGGTTCCCAGTTGAAAATGGAGGGATGAGCCGGGTGAGCTATAAAATAGGCCACATCTGCTCTGTCGAAGAGTTTTCCGGCAAGCGCTGCAGCAGGATCGAGTGTGACTACCAGGGCTCCGCTTTTCATCGCCGGGATGATTTCGGCAGAAACTTTCCCAAGCGCAACGTCGGGAACAGCAAGAATTACCACATCGGCCGAAGGAATTACCTCCGCCTGGGCAGATACTTTTACTCCTTTTTCTTCAAGCTTCGAAATACCTGCCGGACTTAATTCCAGGTACGACATTGAATAGGCTGAGTCCTTAAGATTATGGGTGAGGCGCATTCCCATTTTTCCGCCAGCACCAACAAGACATACTTTTATCATTTTTTGCTTTTTTTAGTTACCGGGGTTTCAAAATATTCCATTACAAGTACAAAGTCCGAATCGGCTGGAGAAGTCACCGATAACACAGTTCCGGAATCGTTCAAAGTACCTTCTGTTGTTAGGTTTGTAGCCGGATTAAACCATTTCACTTTATAGTTTCCCTGAAGTTGTTTTCTGAACTTCAACGTTAACTTAACCGGAATATAGGCCATGATGATTTTGTTATCAGGCGATTTTACAACCGATACAAAATGATTGAAATGATTTAAACCGGGTTGATCGATCAATATTTCCTGAGCCGGATAAAGCTCCCACCAACGGTATTGCTGTATGAATTTGGAGAGATAACCTACCTGTTTGCTGCCTGGAAATTCGATACTCTCGTACCATGTCGAAGTACCTTGAGATTCGCCATGATTTAAGATTTTCTCGCCGGGACGGAGCCAGGGCCATATTCCGTTTGCTCCGTAAGTTATTCCCGAAATAGGCGTCGCAAAAAGGCTCCAGTAGCTGGCATTACGAACATCCTTTTCTGTAATGATAAATCGTATTTGTTCATAATTAGGTTCCAGATTAATGTAAGGCTTTGGTGGAAGGTTTTTCCACTGTTTGCTCATAGGACCTGAAGTAATCCAGCTCACAGTGGATGAGTCTCTGCTGTGGCTCGACTGATAACCAATAACTTCGAGCCAGGGCTCATCTTTATATACTTCACCAATCCAGGATACTCCACCGGGATGCTGACCAGCAACACCCTGATGCGTTCCGTCGAATACTGCACGGCCAATTGTTTTCCAGCGTTGTTCGAAAGCACCGGCATACGTGCCGTCACCGACAAGCAGCCACA
>JAJYAG010000243.1 GCA_021779665.1 Bacteroidota bacterium
TTCCGATCTTCCATCTGAACTGAACTTGACGTTTGAAGGACGAAACAATGCTAAATTGTCCGTGAATGTATCACTTCTTGTTAACCAATTCTTTGTGTTAAGAAATTCTAAAGAATCTGTGATTTTAACACTTATCCCATTATACTCGGGGTTACATTGTGTCGAGATAGTGCTAATTCCTTGCCACCAATTTTTATACTCTATAACCCAAGGGGAGTTATCATGCTTAGAATATTTCGAGTTCAAAACTTTATTTGATTCAGAAATCTCATTAATAATGTTTCTTTGTCCAAGGTCGTGTAATTCAGGATAAGAGCACCTAGGTGGTGCACATATTAAGTGTTCGCAAATAATCTGCCATTTATTTGACTTGTCCACAGGAAGTAAAACCAAATCAGTTCCATATAGCTTATTCTTTATATTAAGAATCCGAGGATCCGTTATTGTACCTTTAGCTGTAGTAAGAATAAATTTTGCCTTCGGATAACGATTTAGAAGCTCTTTAACTTTAATATCTAACGAGCCAATATTTACATATGCGTTGAATACTCGGTCCTCGTTTCGGTCAAGAAGTCGATGCATTTCTGTAGCTGGTAATTCATCTAAATCACTGCAACATCTATAACCTAACATAGATAACGCCATTGCTAACGATGTAAGCCCCGAGTCTTCAGAACCGAAAGCGAATACTGGCTGTTCGGTTGGACGAATATTAAACAAGGATGCTCCTTCACAGTTTATTGCACCAATTTTTGTAAGAGAGGAAAGAACTGAATATGAGTTGGAAGAACTAATATCCCTCCGCTGGCTAATAAGTGACTGTTTGGTTGCGAGTACATCTATAACTTCGAACTGATGATTTATCCAAAGATCCACTGGGCCTCGACATGGAAGTTGACGAATAAGCTTCTCAGCACCCCTACGAGAAAGAACATATCCTGACAAGTACCAAAGCCCACGCTTTGGACGAAATAGGTGCTTCGAAAGAATTGTTTTTGGTGCTCCATGCTTCACTTCTTGATAGGACAAATAAAGAACATCAAAATCACCTTTGATTTCACTTTTTGAGTCAACTTCATTCCAAGCTTTGTCCAAGTAACTTGCGAAATCCGAATGAAACCATACGTCATCTTCAAGAATAAGTACATACTCATGGTTGCTTTCCAAGACTTGCTCCCAAATGTTGATGTGTGATCGAGCTACAGCGTACTCAGCTCTACTCATCCGAATAGGAGCGTTTAGCTCAAGTTTCGTTGGAAAAGTTAAAGGTTGAGGTTCAACGAAAAGCTGATCCCCAAGTGTATAGAATGGGTTAACTTTTGCATCCTTAATAGGTTCCTCTGTAAAGTTATTAGCATCTACCGCCGCATTTCGTTCAGTCAAGTTCAAAAGTTCTATTCCTGAAGCGTCCAATATGTGCATAAGTTCTTGTTTCATCTTGGACCAACGGCTAGGTGCGCGATCAAGATTAATAACATATATCTTCTCAATCTGCAGTTTTCCCTTTTCGCTTTTTGCTCCAAATGTGTAGCACTTTTGTCTTGGCAAAAATCTGCGAAGAAACAATCGGAATCTAAAGAAGTAAATGACAATTCCTGGTTGTCGAGGAAATAAGTTCATCTCTTCTCGGTTTTACTTGAGCTTGAATAAGCTTGCTGGTTCGAAAGCCTCCAATTTCTATTGTCATTTCGATAACTAAGTGGCCACTTACTTGTAGAGGTTTTCTCCCAGTCATGTAGAACTAGAAATATCCCTTCTGGACACTTTTCCTTGGCAAGGACTTCAACTATTGATTCAGTGAGAATACCAGGGCCCGTAGTTGCTTGAACTTCAGGCAACATTTCTTTAGGCTCTTGTTCAAGTGCTATTGTAGAATTAAGAAGGACACGTTCTACGATGGGATGATTTCGAGACGCAATTAATGGCGTGGTGTTGAAATAAAAGATCCAGCTCCACTTGTCCGCCCCTGAGTTAACAAAATCAGAAGAAGAAACCATTTTATCTGATTCAATATCGTAGCAGAATGGCTGAAGTTTTAACCTCCCATCCGTAAAGAGATGATCGATCGATATTCCATTATAGACATCGTCAGCATCAATATAAAATCCTCCGTTTACAAATATGTAGCTATAACGGAAGTAGTCTGATTTCATTGAAGGGTGATAGCACTTATTAAAGGCATTCTCGAATCTTGAACCCAAATGTATCTTAATAAATTCTCTTGCGGAATTCTCGTCAAAAACTTGAAGCTCAAATCCTGATTGTTCAAGTTGTCTCCATGACTCCATACATTCTTTTACATCATGTGGCAATCGATTTGGATCATCCCAGAATTGTACTATACGTTTTGGTATTTTGGATTTGTAATCTTGACTTATATTATCTGGTTCATTGAAACCCTGAACAAATTTTCGTACGAAATTAGAGCGTGCTCGTTCGTTCATTGTTAAGGGATCTTTTTTACAGGATTCTTCAACATTCATATATTTATTCAATTAATGATAATCTTCAAATTAGAGTGAACATTTGATTAATTGTCGTATCGCTCATTATTACACACTGTTGAACTATTTATTATTGGCGGTAGTAATTTTATTTCATTCTTTGTTTTATTTCTTTCATTTTATCAGCGATAATAATATCACAATTCTTTTGTTCTATTATATCCCTTGCAATATATGTGCATAGCCAATCATTTAAATTATCCGAAGTTATTGGCTTGGGCAGATTTAGATCTATACAAACATTTTCAAATCTTTCTATTTTATCTACATTTTCCGATTTTATACAAATTGTTATTGGATTACCTGTACTCTTCCAATAAGGAAACCAAATCCCGTAAAATAACTCATAATTATTGATGTCTTTAATATAATACCCATACTCACCAAGAAAGCCCTCGTTTGATTTTTTGATTGCTGAAACACTTTTTAGGGAATCAGCAATCCTATCAATTAATTCACAAACTTTATTAATTGAATCAGGAAAATCTTTGCTAAACATAATATTCAAATTAAATTTATCTATTTCAATTGTTTTAAACCAGTAGTTCAGATAATACAAATATTCCGAGAATAAAGGTGATGTTTCATCTAACTCATTATCTGAAATCAATTTCATAATATTCTGCCATGAAATAAATTCCACTTTTACATTGTCAGGGTCATTAATATTTCCAACTAATCTGTCAAAAAATACATTTTTATAAATATAGTTCTCTGGAGCTATGAGAAATAATCCCTTTTTTGGTTTGTCAATGCTTCTTAAATAATCAAGATATCCAAGAGGTTGATTATTTGTTAATTCAGTATTGTGAACCTTAATTTCAAAGACATATTCATAGTTTTCAGAAGATAAAACTAAATCAGGAATTCCATTTTTTTCAGTGTAGAACTGGGTCTGAAAAAAATTATGAAAGACTTCGGATTTGTCAATATTATTATGGGCTATTAAATCAACGAATGCCTCTCTAAATACTTTAAATCTCAAAAAGTTTCTGAATAATTCTGTTAAGGAATTTTCATTCGTAATAATGTTGTCAAAAATATTGGAATCTTCGTAATTCATATGTTTGATATGTTTCTTTTTATTATCGTCAACACTGCATTAAAAACTAAATAGGTTAGTCAAAGCCGTGTCATAACCATAAAAGTAAAAACTTCGATATTTTCTCTTCTGCTTGTCCATCTTACTTGCATCGCTTCGTCAGTTAAATTTCTGTAGTTCGTTAGGCATATTAATTCCACCCAATTTACAAAACTTTCAATATCTCGCTGTAAACGTGGAATCCTATTAATCCGGTTTCAGGAAAAAAGTAATCACCTAAAGGCAAAAATATTTTATCGCGCCGCTGGGAGGTGGGTGTGGGGGAGTTTATAATGGGATGGCATGTCTCTTGAAACCCTTCGTGCATAAAAAAAGAGAACAACCCGTTTCCGCCAGGGCTGTTCTCTTTTTCTTTGGACCGTTTATAAGCTTTTGCAGTTGGTCCTAACCGCCTACAATGGCACTGATTGGAGTGCTCCAGGGCCCCGTTTCGCCACGGGTATTTACCCAGCGTATGAAAGCCAGGGCTAATCAAATTCAACGCCTTCAGCGTTTTTGACCGCTTAGGTTGATGGATATGAGCGCCCCTCTACGCTTGTAGGTATGACATTAAATCTTAAACGGACACACGAATCTGTGGAGAGTTGTCAGTCGACCCCTCGACTTATGACATTTCTATTAACTCACGCCTGAATCAAAAAAATATTCGTGGCTAACTACAAGCAGTGAGTTTCGTGCCTATTTCATTATTGCCATTATTTTATTTGAATCAGCTTATCATGTACCTTTAAGAGTGTATATTTGTTTATTCCAATCATAATTAACAGCTTTCAACAATGAAGAAAAAATATATGAACCCATATCTTGCCGGAACTTTACTGGGTTTGGTTTTGCTCCTGGCCATGTATTTATCCGGACGGGGATTAGGGGCAAGCGGAGGTATAAAATATTGTGTTGTTTCCATTGTTGGCAATGTTTCTCCACAACATGCCGAATCATCGAATTATTATAGTAAGTATTTCGAAGGTGGAATGAGTCCTTTAAAAAACTGGCTACCCATAGAAGTTCTGGGAATCATAGTGGGAGGTTTCCTATCCGGTGCGCTTTCAAAACGTTTAAAGTTTAAGCTGGAAAAATCACCAAATATTTCTAATCGGAAACGACTGATTTTTGCATTTTCAGGGGGCCTCCTTTTTGTCTATGGTGCTCAACTTGCCCGTGGATGCACCAGTGGTGCTGCATTATCGGGAATGGCGGTCTTGTCGGTTGCAGGTTTTGTAACCATGGCTGCTATTTTTGGATCAGCTTTTTTATTTGCATGGTTTTTCAGAAAAAATTGGATATAAAAACTTGAATTATGGGACCTATCTCTTCTTTACCCGGTTTCCCCGAATGGCTCGACCTCACCATTGCCTTCATCATTGGAATTGGTTTTGGTTATGCACTGGAACAAGCTGGTTTTTCGTCGAGCCGTAAATTGGTGGGTATGTTTTATGGCTACGATACCACTGTTATCAAAGTGTTCTTTACGGCTGCCATTGTAGCCTTGGTGGGTTCTCAATTTTTGAGCTACTTTGGCTTGCTGAACATGAAAAATGTTTTTGTAAACGAATATTACATTACCGCATCTATTGTTGGCGGTGTAATTATGGGGGCAGGATTTATCATGGGTGGATTTTGTCCTGGTACCGGGTTGAGTGCCTTGTCGATAGGTAAAATTGATGCCTTATTTTTTTTCGTGGGAGGAATGTTGGGCGCCTTCCTTTTTGCCGAAACATTTCCATATATCCAGGGAATTGCCAATGGTAGCTTTAAAGGGCCTGTAAAAATAAATGAAGTATTAGGATTGTCTCCAGGCGTATTTACACTCCTTTTAATTGTTGCGGCTATTGCGATGTTTTGGATTGCCGAAATGGCTGAAAAAAAGTTTGCACGGCCTGATATTACAAATCAATTATAGAATACCTATGAATACAAGGGTAGCTATTTCACTTCTGCTGGTTTCGCTGGGCTTTATTCTTGCTTTTTTGCCTGCCGCAAATAAACCCACTTTATTTGTGAAACCCGATAAAATTGTGATGGAGGTATTGAATGAGCGTCATATTTTTAGCGCTGATCAGGTTGCTAAATTTGTGGTTACCGAAGATAGTTCAGTTCAATTGATTGATTTGAGACCTTCGGAAGATTATAAGAAATTCAACATTCCGGGTGCTGTTAATATTCCCTATGAGGAATTAATTATAAACCCTGATATGATGGAGAATGCATTAAATCGGGGTTATTCGCATAATATATTTTATTCCAATGGTGATATCGAGAGCGGATATGTATTTATTCTTGCCAAAGGATTAGGCTTTGATCAGGTTTTTGTAATGAAGGGCGGATTAAATGGCTGGTTTAACGATGTGATGAATAGCCGGTTTAATGGTGAGCGCATCTCGGCCAGGGAAAATGCATTGTTTGAAAACAGAAGCAGGGCTAAAAAATTATTTGTTGAAATAAATAGTTTGCCCGATAGTTTGAAGCAAAATTTTATGAAATCGCGGCAATCGGAAGCTAAAAAGCTCGATGGTGGTTGTGAATAAACACATTATCATGGTATCACGAAATTTAATCATTGTTGGAAGTATAGTACTTGTTTTATTAGCTCTGGTTTTGGCGCGGTCGTGCGATCAGCAGCACTTCCGGAACGACCTTGGTAAATTGGCTGCCCCTTCTTTAGGGAAGCAAAACCTCGTAACTATAAATGGTTTGGCGAAAATGGAAAAGCCATTATTTGTAGTGCTGGATAATGCAAACCCTAAAGCTATAAAGGGTGAAATTCTTAAAATTAGCTTAAAAGATATCACCCAAAAGGAACAACTGAATAAAATAAAAAACTATAACGGACCCAAAATCATAATTTCCGAAAATGTCGGGACTTCTGCCGAAACCTGGATGATTTTAAGCCAGATGGGGATAGAAAATTTGTACTTACTTGACGAAGGGGATAATGAAGTGTTTAAATATGATTTTCGGGCGGATACAAAACAAATCAATAAATAGAGCCTGCTTAAAAGGCATTAATTGCTAATATTTAAATATTAATAACATGTTTAAATACAATACTTTCAAGCGTTTTTTTCTACTTCAAAAAAATAATTGATAAGTTTGTTTAACCTTGTAGAGGTTGAATATTTGTAGTTAAATATGACCAATGACTGCCCGAACCTCGTAGAGGTTCCATTATTATTAATTTAATACCACATAAGCCATATGAAACCTGGAGTGTTCACACAATTGTATATTCAGCTTATTTTTTCACCTAAAAATCACGAGGCCTTATTACGCAAGGAATTACGGGAACAATTATGGCCATATTTAGCTAAAACAGTTTCCAATCTTAAGAGTAAGTCAATTATAGTTAATGGAATGGCTGACCATGTTCATATTTTGTTAGGCTTGAACCCTAAAATGTCGATTTCCGATTTGGTGCGTGACTTAAAGCGCAGTTCATCATTGTGGATTAACGGCCAAAAATGGTTCCCAGGCACTTTCGCCTGGCAGGATGGTTATGGGGCATTTAGCTATGGACGATCCCAACTGGATGACCTATATAAGTACATTCTTAATCAGGAAGAACATCATAAAAAACGAAATTTCAAGGAAGAATATACAACATTGCTAAAATTGTTCAGTGTTGAATTCGAGGAACAGTATCTTTTTGATTTTTTTTAATTGTGGAATTTGTATTACTATGCAACCTCTACGAGGTTGAAAATGTCGTCTATATAAATTTTCTATAAAAATGTAACCTCTACGAGGTATAAAAAATAATTAGGGAGTTGTATCCCATGGTAAATACGAAAAAGTGCATGACAACTCTGATGATTTTGTAGTTAAAACATTATAATTACTAGTAAACGACAGTTTAACCGGCAATTATAATGTTTCTTTTCATTTAAAGCCTTATCGGATGAATTGAGGTTGCATAATAACCTCTGCGACCTGTAAATTTTTTCTATTTCACCACCTTAAAATCGTTCACATCGGCTTTTGAAAATGGCATCCATGATAAAGCCTGCTTTTCGTTGTTCATTTTATTATACATGAAACCATTGTTACCAAACGACAGAGTTTTGGCATTATAGCCGAACAACCTTAAATAGGCAGTTACAAAACCTGAATTATGGCCGGTTCCGCAATATACAACTACTGGTTTGTCATGCGGAATTGTTATTAGCTCCGAAACTATACCCAGGGTAGCATCAGGTTTGTAGCGCACTGCACCGGGAATGTGACCGTTGTCGTATTTATCTTTTCTTTCGTAATTGATAATATAATATGCATCGGGCTTTGCGAAAACCTTATCAGCACTAATTAAAACGCTGTCGAGACCTTCTTCGAAAGTTTTGGAAAACCTGACTTTCCCTATTTCAGCCCCCGAATTTAATCCTGTTGCCAGCTCGGGCATACCAGTGGGTTTATTTTTTGGGTTATCGTCCTTTTGAAGCTGTGGCTCAAATTGCGACGATAATCCCTTATTCCAGTTATCATAGGAATTATTCCAGGCACTCATACCCCACCGCATAGCATAGACATTTCCATATCCCATTAACCTTAACAGGGAAGTGGTATAGCTAGCTAATTGGCCCGTTGCGCATACCATAATAATTTTATCGTATTCAAAAGGTTTGATACCACTTTCGAAATAAGCAGGCAACTCTTCAAATTCCTTATTTACAGCACCTTTAATATGGCCCTTTTTGAATTCTCCTTGCGGACGAATATCAATGATATGAATGTTTTTATCCAGCTCCTCATTTACAATGGAAGCTTTTATGAGGGATGGGAAATTTTTACTGTTGACATAATCTCCATTTTCTTCCAGATCTTTCAGAAAAAGTTGGCTTTCGTTGTTGATAGCTACAGTATCAATCGAAACATTGTCCTTATTATCTGTTGAATGGTTTACTTGTTTATTTCCACAGCTAAAAAAAGATCCGGCAAAAAATAGAATGATTAGAACTGATTTGATTTTCATAGGTGTATATTTTAAACACATTAGTGTCCGGTTAAAAATTGGAGATTTCTCCCTGCGGTCGAAATGACAAGGCTTATTGGAGATTTAAATTGGAGGGGGCTTAGTGG
>JAJYAG010000057.1 GCA_021779665.1 Bacteroidota bacterium
TTATTAGCTGGAACTTCAAAAGCGTCGCGAGAAACAAGCCGAAGTGGAAGGGAAAAAGATGAAGATAGAATGGGGATCTCAAATCCGGAATTATGTGCTGCATCCTTATAAGCTTGTTAAAGACTTACGAACCAACCACGAAACATCAAACGCTTCAGACGTTCTGGACGGCGATTTGCAGGATTTTATAAAAGCGTATTTAATGGAGTTTGGAGGGGAGTAGATTAGAAAATCTGCTCAATCAACTCCTCTTTCGTTACTTCGAAATGTAAAGCAACATCTTTCAGGATGTTTGAAAGTGTGCCAATTCTTAAAGGAGAATGATCAGGAATAGTAATATGATGCACCCCTTTATTCTCGGTTGTGAGGCGAGTATGACTACCTGCCTGTCGGGTTATTTGATATCCAAGCTTTTTTAAGTGTTTGGCCAAATCGCGTCCCGTAAGATCTCGCGGTATTTTTTTCATGCTGCAAAAATCTCTTCCTTAATATAGTGCAATCGCACCAATTTTGGAGCATCCTTTTCAAAATGACAATGAATGGATTCTTTAATATTCTCTTTAAGCTTGTCAATTGTATCCGCTTCGGTAAAAATAGAATAACCTAAGGCTCTGGCTTCATATCCGCCTTCAGGTGATTCTTCAACAATGAAAATTATTTCATTCATACCCTAATATTTTCATACAAATTTAACGAATTTCAATTGTAATATTGTCTGAATGTTAATTTATTGCAGCGACTCCAGCTTTACAGGAGTAACCTCAATCTGATCTTTAACCCTCGACACTTTACCTGCTTCAATAAATAACCCATGCTGAAAGGCAACTACATAATTATTACGGATGCACTCATCCAAAACCTGTTGCTTTTCTTTCTTTGCCTGAGCTCTGTCGATATCATAGGCCATATTGATTTCCGGATCGAGATGCGCCGACGAAGGGAAGAGATCGGCGCCAAACAACAGACTTCCCTCCGATAGTTTGATAAGAGAAATAATCTGTCCCCGGGTATGTCCGTTGGCAATTTTAAAGTAAATACCTGGCAAATAGCCGCCCTCCTCCACAAACTGAATGTTGTAAAAATCTTTCAATGGTTGAATATTCTCGTCCAGGAACGACTCCTTTTCTTCTTCGGAAGGGTTAAGAGCTGTTTCCCATTGTTGCGAAGAAATCCAGAGTTTTGCTTTAGGAAAAGCGGGAACAATTTTATTCCCTTCTCTTAACAGGCAGCCACCGCAGTGATCGTAATGAAGATGGGTAAGCACCACATCGGTTATATCGGTTTTGGAAAGCCCGATTTCCTGCAGCTGGCCATCCAGGTTGTAATCACCTTCCAGTTGAAAAGGTTCAAAAAAGGATTCGGGTTGCTTGTTGCCGAACCCTGTATCGAAAAGTACAACCGAACCACCTTTTACAACGATAATGGAGCGTAAAACCCAACGACTGAAATCGGTATTGACAGCAGGGTAGAACTTACGCCAGTCCTTTCCGGGACACGACACCATTGCTGCGCCGGGAACAACAAACGAATTGAAATACACAGGAAAAATCTGGGTCGGAAAAGTTAATACCATGAGAAAAAGTTTTCCGCAAATTTCGCTTATTTTACTGTATTAGCCATTCATGTGCTCACGAATTGTCTTCAATGCCAATGGTAATTCCTTTTCCATTTCTTTCCACCGACATTCCACTGCCAGTTTGCCTTTATATTTTATCTGTTTCAGTGCCCTGAAATAAGGACGGAAGTCATCGCCTGCAACTCCCGGAGCTGTGCGGTTTTCCTTTTCGGCAATATGTGTATGTTTCAGAAGCTTTCCAGCCTTAACAATAGACTCAGCAGGTTCGCCATTTTTTAGCATATGGTAAATATCGGCCAACAAACGGATGTTTGGATGATTTACTCTATTCACATAATCAATCCCCTCTTCCACCGTGTTTAAAAGGTTGGTTTCACCATAATTCAATGGCTCCAGCACAATGGTAACTCCGTTCTTTTCAGCAATAGGGCCTATTTTCTGATTAATTTCAATAAATTGTTGAACGGCTTTCCCTTTATCAAATCTATCGGGTATTTTTCGTGATCCTCCACTACCGAAAACAAGAATTTTAGTTGAGGACTGCTGCATTCTGCTTAAAGCTGTTTCGGCATATTTAAGAATGGCGTCGGTATTTACATCGGGACCCACACACTTCAGATTACCCGGCAGAAAGCTATTTACTGCATACAAAGGAAAATCAGCCGCTTTCAGTTTAGCCATATTTTCAGCAAACTTCTCATCACTTTCGTTGGGAATAAAAAATTTGCCAACAGTTTCTTCGAAAAAATTATATTGATTTTGCTTTACGAGGGAAGCATTGTCGACACCGGTGCAAATGCCCAGCTCCAGAGAAAAAGGTTTTGCGAAGCTGTTTCCTGCAAAAAGATCGTGCGACACAAGAATTGATGCTGACCCCAGCAGAGAGGTCTGAAGAAATTTACGACGATTAATCATATGTCAATAGTTAGTTGTTGGGTAATATTAAAGAATAAACCCGAGAAATCCAACTGGAAGCCTTGCTGAATTCAGCTGATCACTGTCCTTTTACACTTATTTCTCCAATCTTACACTTATAAAGTAAACCACTACACTTATTGTTTTGACAAAAAGTCCTCCCGGTGATAGGATACCTTCACTGAAAAATTAACCAAAAGGAGGATTACCAATGAACCGAGCATGTTTTTACCAAATCACAAACTTGCATGAGAAAAAGCAACATGCGAGCTGCATCCGACCTGTAAAAAATAATTTATTTCGGATGAAAAATTTAAACTACACCATCGAAGGCCGCGACATACAGGTATTAATTCTGTTTATTCTGGCCACACTTGTTTGCTCCCTGGCAACAGCACAGGACAAATCCGAAAACAAAACCCTTTCACCCTATTTTATCGTTCTAAGCGATAACCCTGCGACAGATAAGCTTCCGCTGAAAAATACCAACGCCGAAGTAAACATTGCCGGAGTAATTTCGGATGTTACCGTTCACCAGGTTTATAAGAATGAAGGCAAGAACGCTCTGGAAGCTATTTACACTTTCCCGGCTTCAACCAATGCAGCTGTTTATGCAATGGAAATGAAAATAGGTTCGCGCATTATCAAAGCTAAAATTGAAGAAAAACAAAAAGCCCGTAATGACTACGAACAAGCTAAATCGGAAGGCAAGCGCACTTCATTACTTGAACAGGAGCGTCCCAATGTTTTTCAGATGAATGTTGCCAACATTATGCCCGGCGACGAAATTGAAGTGACAATGAAGTACACCGAATTGCTTGTTCCCGAAGGCGGCGTTTACCAGTTTGTTTACCCAACAGTTGTTGGTCCGCGCTACTCAGGCGAAAGTACCAATACAAGCAGCTTTGTAAATACTCCCTACACCAGGGAAGGTGTTGCGCCGCTCTATAATTTCGATATAAACGTGAACATCAATGCCGGAATGCCAATTCAGAATATCACCTGTGGTTCGCACAAAGTATTGGTAACTTACCCGCAAACAGGCGCAGCCAGCATTGCTTTGGATAAATCGGAAACCAAATCGGGTAACCGCGATTTTATTCTGAAATATCAGCTTTCGGGCGACCAGATTGAGTCGGGCTTAGTGCTTTATGAGCATGGCGACGAAAACTTCTTTTTACTGATGGTTCAGCCACCAAAGAAAGTTGTTAAGGAAGAAATTCCCCCACGTGAATACGTGTTTATTGTGGATGTTTCTGGCTCCATGCACGGTTTCCCGCTTAATGTATCCAAAAACCTGTTGCGTAACCTGGTTGTAAACCTTCAGCCGACTGACAAATTCAACATCGTGGTTTTCGCCGGAAATTCAGGAACTATGTCACCGGCTTCAGTCCCTGCTACCCTTGAAAATGTTGAAAAAGCCTGCAAGTTCATCGATACCCAGAACGGTGGTGGTGGTACCAATCTGCTTCCGGCCCTTCAGAATGCATTTGCACTGCCAAAAGCCGATGCTTCTGTAAGCCGCTCTTTTGTAATAGTAACCGACGGTTATGTGGATATCGAAAAAGAAGCCTTCGACCTGATCAAAAAGAGCAATGACAACTCAAACCTCTTTGCTTTCGGAATTGGCAGCAGTGTAAACCGCTATTTAATTGAAGGAATGGCGCATGCCGGTTTAGGTGAACCATTTATCGTGACCAGCGAAGCCGAGGCCAATGCCGAAGCAACAAAATTCCGCAAGTATATCAACTTCCCTTACCTCACAAACATTAAGAAAAACTTCTCGGGTTTTGATGCTTACGATGTGGAACCGATAACTGTTCCCGATGTTTTTGCAGAACGTCCGGTGGTGATTTTCGGAAAATACAAAGGTGCGGCAAAAGGTAATATTACCATCAAAGGTCTTGCAGGAAAGAAAAGCTATTCCAAAACTTTCAATGTTGCTGAAACAAAACCTTCCGGGGACAATGCTGCCATCCGATACCTGTGGGCACGCAAAAAAATACAGATGCTCGACGATTACAACAACATCAGCTCCGACGAAAAATCGATAGAGGAAGTTACCGGCCTGGGACTGAAATACAACCTGCTTACCGCCTACACATCGTTCATCGCCATTGAAGAAGATGTGAAAGCTAATGACGGCGGACTTGAAACTGTGAAACAACCGCTGCCCCTGCCCGAAAACGTATCTAACTCAGCTGTTGGTTTCGACCTGGAGGTAGACGAAGCAGAAGGTACTTTCGAAGCTTACAGTGAAATAGTGATACAGCAGATTAAAATTGAAGCTCAGAAAACAAAAGTGCTCAGTGAAATTGAGGACCACATGATGCAAAATCTTACCAACTGCATTGTATCGTCGTGCGAAACCATACAAAACATAAAAGTGGTTGTGGATGCATCGGGAAAAGTGACATGCGTGAGTGTTGCCGGCGAAGATGTTTCGGAAGTGCTGAAAGAACAGATTATCCAGATTATTAAAAAGTGGGATTTTAAGAAATTCGGTATCGTTGAACAGTGGAGTTTTGAAATTAAATTTTAAGGAGCCTCACCCCCGGCCCCTCTCCAAGAGGAGAGGGGAGAAAGAACGCAATAATTTTAATTCATAGCTCTTCCAAGTCCCTCTCCTTCAGGAGAGGGATTTAGGGTGAGGTTTTTAAAGTATCCTATTATCAAATAAAAAAATGAAAGCAATAACTACAAACATATCCTGGTTTTCTTCCTTTCTCATTGCACTGATACTTCTGGTATCGTGCAATGACCGGAAGGAAAGCCAAAGCAGCTCTGCTCAATCCGACTCCGTTTCAGTTCACTTTGCTGCCGACACATTGATGCCGGTTGCCGCTTCCCGCGAAAGCGTTACTTTTATTCTGGGTGAGGACAAGAGTTCTGAAAATCCCTACTACGCTGAAGCTACCAAATATTTCAGCTCCGAAAGTCAGGAAAAAACGTTGCATCTGGTAACCTCGTGCCGTTCACTGGTGGAGGTGCGCCAATATCTGGTAAAACATGCTCCCGCAAATCAACTTCCATGGGGAAGGATAAACCTGGTTTCGCATGGCGACCAATGGCTGGGTTTAAGCGTGAAGGTAACACCCGATTCACGCAGAACAACTTTGGAACGTCTTCAGGAATTTATTGATGCAGGCACCTTTAATCCGCTTCCCGACAGCCTTATCGATAAGAATACGGAGATCGCGCTTCATGCCTGCGGTATCGGTAACAACAAAGCATTTGTTGAGACTTTCGGAAATGTCTTCAAGAGTAAAAGTGCCGTTCCGCATGTGATTGCTCCAAGGTTGTTCGAATTCTTTTCAACCGTTAATCAGGGTGAGAGTGGCCGTTATCAGGCAAAAGTCTGGATGGTACCTTATAAAAAAGACGAGAAACCCGGAGATATCATTCTCTGCAACCTACTGCATGAGGAATATCCTGACGAAAACATTAACTGGCAGGATGCGCTTACGCGCACTCAGCCCCGTTTTGCCGGAGACACTTATCATTACACCTTCGATATCCCGGTAAATCTCATAATCAATCTTTCAGCCAACGACTCTCTCCCGGAGCTTTCAAGTACCGAAAAAATACTTCACTGGATAGACCAACAACCGGAAATCAATCATATACTCTCCAAAATTCAGATTCCGGCTGAGCTCTTCAGCTGGAACCTGAAAAAAGGATTCTCTAAAAACAAAGACGGAAAAAGATGCGTGGCCATTTCAGTAAAGGGTTTCTGCACCGTGCTTTGCATTCTTAAACCGCTTGTAGAGAAAACATCAACAGCAAGCAATCAGCCTTTTATGCCTGCCACAAACGATACCGCATATTTCTATACGGTGAAAGGCAAAACCTTAAATATTAAATCGTAAGGCCATGGAACTGTCATCACAAAAATTCAGAAGATATATTCTGGTTTTCTGGGGGGTTATGCTAATACCCATTTTAATCTGCATCTTCTTTTATGTAGGAATTTGTGCCGGATGGTTCGGATACATGCCAACGCTCGAAGAACTCGATAACCCGGCCACAAACCTTGCGTCGGAAGTTTATTCAGCGGACGGAAAGCTCATGGGAACCTATTATGTACAGAACCGCAATGCCTGTGAATACAATGAGTTCCCGGAACATCTGGTGAATGCGCTGGTAGCCCGTGAAGATCATCGTTTTTATAAGCACTGTGGCATCGATGCTTATGGTCTCTGCAGAGTGCTCTTCAAGACAGTTCTTTTGGGAAAGCATACTGAGGGTGGTGGAAGCACCATCACCCAACAGCTTGCCAAAAGTCTGTTTCCACGCGATACTGCTGAATTTAAATCGAATAAGTTCAACATGGTGACTACCAAATTCAAGGAATGGATTATCGCAGTGCGGCTTGAACGAAAGTATTCCAAAGAAGAGATCATAACCCTCTATTTAAATTCAGTTGCTTTCACAAGCGATGTATATGGTATAAAAACCGCTTCGAGAGTATTTTTCAATAAGACCCCGCACGAACTGAAGCAGGAAGAGGCGGCACTGCTGGTAGGAATTCTCAAAGGTATCAGTTTGTATAATCCCAAAAGAAATCCAGAAAGGGCTTTCAACCGCCGCAACAGTGTGCTACGAACAATGTACGAACATC
Organism: Bacteroidota bacterium; assembly: GCA_021779665.1. Lineage (GTDB taxonomy): Bacteria > Bacteroidota > Bacteroidia > Bacteroidales > JAAUTT01 > JAAUTT01. The sequence goes on from JAJYAG010000057.1 coordinate 7,113, forward strand.
AATACCTGAGTTTGGCAACGTATGATTCACTCAGAGCAATTCCATTAAACCTGAATTACAAGCCACAAACCTACAAAACAGGGTTGGCAACCTACATGCGCGAACATCTCCGTTATATAATGAGTCGGGAAATGCCCGAACGTAGCACTTACAAATCCATAACAAATTACCGCAACGATTCGGCTCAATGGGCCGATAACCCTTTATATGGCTGGTGTGCTAAAAATCCGAGGCCTGATGGAAGCCGCTACAATCTTTACAGAGACGGACTGAAAATTTACACCACCATTGATTCGCGCATGCAGCAATATGCCGAGGAAGCACTAAAGGACCACCTGGCAAATACTCTTCAGCCGGGATTCTTCAAGGCGAAGCAAGGACAGAAAAAGGCGCCCTTTGCAAATAACATGAGCGAGAGTTTTGTAAAGGAAAGGTTGAAAATTGCCATGCGTCAGTCGGAACGCTACCGGAACATGAAAATGGCCGGTTTTTCAGAAAAGGAAATTGAAAAGCAGTTTCTTGAGAAAACCGATATGCAAGTTTTTACCTGGAAAGGTTTTAAGGATACCACACTTTCGCCATGGGACTCTATACGACATTCGAAGTTTTTTCTCAGGGCAGGGTTTATGGCTGTTGATCCGCATAATGGATATGTCAAAGCCTATGTTGGAGGGCCCGATATCCGTTACTTCAAATACGATGCAGTGATGCGGCAGAAACGTCAGGTAGGTTCTACCATCAAGCCATTTATTTACACCCTTGCAATCGACCAGGGAATGAGTCCTTGCAGCATGGTACTCAATTCTCCGGTTACTTTTCAGTTGTATGGCACGAAGACTTATACTCCGCAAAACGATGAGCCTACCGAATTCGACAATGAAATGGTAACTCTCAAATGGGGACTTGCCCATTCTGTGAACAATGTTGTAGCTTCACTTTTTCAGCAGCAGCAAACGCAACCACTTATCGGGCTGCTCCGAAGTCTGGAAGTGAAGAGCGATATTCCCGAGGTGCCTTCCATTTGCCTTGGAACACCCGAACTTACCATGGCCGAGCTGGTGGGCGCCTATACCATATTTCCGGGAAACGGAATTTTTGTAAAACCCACGATGGTAACAAAAATTGAGGATAAAAACGGAAAAATAATATCGGAATTCACATCCGAAAAAAAAGAAATAATGAGTGCCAAAACCGCATACACCATGACTCAGATGCTGCGGGAAGTAGTTACCAAAGGGACAGCTCAGCGCATCCCCAACGTTTATGGATTAAAATACGAAATCGGAGGAAAAACTGGCACCACCCAGAATCAATCCGATGGCTGGTTTGTGGGGATAACACCCGATCTCGTGGCGGCAAGCTGGGTTGGTGGCGACGAACCATCCATTCACTTCGACTATATGAGTCAGGGGCAGGGAGCATCGATGGCGCTTCCTATCTTTGCCATGTTTTTAAAGAAAGTATATGCTGATGGATCTATAAACATCAACAGAGGAGAATTTGAGGTTCCGGAAGGTTACGAGGGGGAGATGGATTGTGAAAATGCCTGGGTTGAGGAAGAGTTTTAGGGAATGTTACTTGCAATCAGGTAACACCCCCGACTTTTGCTCTTATAATTGTTCAGTCTCTATCTTCTTTTTATTCCAATATCAGGAAGGAATACAGTAATTATGCCGATAAGTGGCAAAAACGCACAAACATGATATACATAATCGATACTTGTTTTGTCAGCCAGAATGCCGAGCAAGGCCGATCCCAAGCCTCCCATTCCAAAGGCAAAACCGAAGAATAAGCCTGAAATCATACCAATTTTGCCGGGAATCAGTTCCTGGGCATATACCAGAATTGCCGAAAATGCGGAGGCAAGTATCACCCCGATTAAAATACTGAGTACGGTGGTCCAGAACAGGTTCGCATATGGCAACAAGAGTGTGAAAGGCGCAACACCCAGAATGGAAAACCAGATGACATACTTCCTGCCAATGCGGTCACCTATGGGCCCTCCCATGAAAGTACCCGCAGCAGCGGCAAACAAAAACAGGAAAAGATGCATCTGTGACGATTGTACCGATACATTGAATTTATGCATGAGGTAAAAAGTAAAATAACTGGTGATAGATGCCAGATAAAAATATTTCGAAAAAATTAATACCAGCAGTATAACAACCGACCAGGCAACTTTTCTTTTCGACAAACCATGAGAGGCTACAGAAGACACTTTCCTGCGTGTCTTGTTTATATGATGGGTATACCACTTTCCAACATTCACCAGCACAATAATGGCAAGCAATGCAAGAACTGAAAACCAAAGAATGCTGGATTGTCCAAAGGGAACAATGATCATAGCCGCCAGTATAGGTCCTAACGATCCTCCCAGATTACCTCCCACCTGGAAAATTGATTGAGCGAGACCGCGTCGGCCACCCGAAGCCATGTAGGCAACTTTGGATGCTTCGGGGTGAAATACCGATGAGCCTGTTCCAATAATAGCCACCGAAACCAGAAGCATAGCATAATTGGTTGCGTACGACAACAAAATCAGTCCGGCAAGTGTAAATCCCATTCCCATGGCAAGGGAAAATGGCTGCGGCTTACGATCGGTGTACAAACCAATGAGCGGCTGAAACAAAGAAGCTGTTAACTGGAATACCAGGGTAATGACACCTATTTGTGAAAAGCTGAGATGATACGAATCCTTAACAATTGGATATATCGAAGGAATCAGCGACTGAATGGTATCGTTCAAAAGATGGGAGAAACTTATGGTTATTAAAATTGAAAAAACAGTTTTCCCTGCTATATCCCGGGCCAAAGTCGCCGAAGTTTGATCTTCCTGATTTTGCATATCTTTTAAAATAAATTTCCAAAAATACACAACAATCCTTCATTGTGAGAAATGAAAAAGCTAAATATCTATAACTAAGAATAACTGATTAAAAATCAATTTTAAATTTCATCAGGCACATCCGGAATCTGATTATCTTTGCGCCTCATTAAAAAAACAGGATGATTTCAGTTGACGGGTTAACAGTAGAGTTTGGAGGAACCACCTTATTTAAAGATATATCGTTTGCTATAAACGAAAAAGATCGCATCGCCATGATGGGCAAGAACGGAGCAGGAAAATCCACCCTGCTTAAAATATTGGCAGGAGTGCGCAACCCATCGGCCGGAAAGGTCTCCGCGCCTAAAGATGCAGTTATTGCTTATTTGCCGCAGCACCTGATGACCGACGATAAACGCACAGTTTTCGAAGAAGCCGCCCAGGCGTTTGCACATATTTTTGAGATGCAGCACCAGATTGACGCCATGAATGCCGAACTGGCATCACGCACCGATTATGAGTCGGAAAGCTATTATAGTCTAATTGAGCAGGTTTCAGCGTTAAGCGAGAAGTTTTATGCAATAGAGGAAATTAATTACGATGCAGAAGTTGAAAAGATATTGATCGGACTGGGTTTTCTTCGCTCCGACTTTACCCGCCCAACCAGTGAATTCAGCGGCGGATGGCGAATGCGGATTGAGCTGGCAAAAATCCTGCTTCAAAAGCCCGACCTTATTCTGTTAGATGAGCCCACGAACCACATGGATATCGAATCGATCCAGTGGCTTGAAGAGTTTCTGATTAACAACGCCAAGGCTGTAATGGTGATTTCGCACGACAGGGCTTTTGTCGATAATATCACAACACGAACCATCGAAATTACAATGGGGCGTATTTACGATTACAAAGTAAATTACACCACTTTCCTGCAACTCAGCAAGGAACGCCGCGAACAGCAGCAGAAGCAGGCCGAAGAGCAGCAGAAGATGATTGCCGATAACCAGGACTTTATCGAACGCTTCAAGGGCACATATTCCAAAACCAACCAGGTGCAGTCGCGCGTGCGAATGCTCGAAAAGCTGGAGCTGATTGAGGTAGACGAAGAAGACACTTCCGCTCTTAGGTTAAAATTTCCGCCTTCACCACGTTCAGGTAATTATCCTGTAACAGTTGAAAATCTTACAAAGAAATATGGTCCTCATTTAGTGTTTGCAAATGCCACGCTTACCATTGAGCGTGGTGAAAGGGTTGCATTTGTTGGAAAAAACGGCGAAGGGAAGTCGACCCTGATCAAAAGCATTATGAACGAGATTGACTTTGAAGGCAATCTCACGCTGGGTCATAACGTAAAAATTGGCTACTTTGCCCAGAACCAGGCATCGTTGCTGGATGAGGAGCAAACCATTTTTACGACAATTGACGATGTTGCCAAGGGAGAAATCCGCACCAAAATAAAAGATATTCTGGGTGCTTTTATGTTCGGAGGAGACAGCATCACCAAAAAAGTGAAAGTACTTTCAGGAGGAGAGCGCACCCGTCTGTCCATGATTAAGCTCCTGCTCGAACCTGTGAACCTGCTTATCCTCGATGAGCCAACCAATCACCTCGACCTCAAAACCAAAGACATTCTGAAGAGTGCGCTGCAGGATTTCGATGGCACGCTCATTCTTGTGTCGCACGACAGGGATTTTCTATCCGGACTTGTAAATAAAGTTTACGAATTTGGCAACAAACGTGTAAAGGAACATCTGGGCGATGTTCAGAGCTTTCTGGAAAAGAAAAAACTGGAAACGTTGCGAGAACTGGAACGGAAAAATTGAGAATGAAGTAGGGAGTATTTAGTACTGAGTATTTAGACAATCTTTAGGAGACAACCAGTTTACATTTTACTTCAAACTTCATCCTTCATACTTTCTTCTGTTCCTAAATTCACACCACTATAAAATTATTATCTTTGCCGCTTAAATTTTAGCTATATGGCAACACCATCATTTTATTATCAAGAACCTTTTCCACTGGGAGAAGATAAAACAGAATATTATCTTTTAACAAAAGATCACGTTTCCGTTGCACAGTTCGAAGGCAAGGAAATTTTAAAAGTAGAAGCCGATGGATTAACAAAAATGGCGAATGCCGCTTTTCGCGATGTGTCGTTTTTGCTTCGTCCTGCTCACCAGGAGCAGGTGGCTGCTGTGCTGAACGATCCCGAAGCCAGCGAAAATGACAAATATGTTGCACTCACCATGCTCCGCAATGCCGAAGTGGCTGCAAAAGGTCAGCTTCCATTTTGCCAGGATACGGGCACTGCCACCATTGTTGGCAAAAAAGGTCAGCAGGTTTGGACGGAAGGAAACGACGAAGAAGCACTTTCGAAAGGGGTTTACAAAACCTACACCGAAGAGAACCTCCGCTACTCGCAAACTGTAGCGCTCGACATGTACACCGAAAAAAATACCGGAACCAACCTTCCCGCTCAAATCGACCTGTACGCAACAAAAGGCGCTGAATACAAATTTTTGTGCGTAACAAAAGGAGGCGGATCTGGAAATAAAACTTATTTATATCAGGAAACCAAAGCCCTTCTCAATCCAAAAAGCCTGGAAACCTTTTTGGTAGAAAAGATGAAATCGCTCGGTACTGCCGCTTGTCCTCCTTATCACATTGCTTTTGTAATCGGCGGAACTTCTGCCGAAGCTTGTCTGAAGACCGTTAAACTCGCTTCTACCAAATATCTCGACACTCTGCCAACTCAAGGAAACGAGCACGGCGTTGCTTTCCGCGATGTGGAACTCGAAAAGAAAATCTTGAGAGCAGCCCAGGAAATTGGCTTAGGTGCCCAGTTTGGCGGTAAATATTTTGCTTACGATGTGCGGATTATCCGCTTACCTCGTCATGGGGCTTCCTGCCCGGTAGGTATGGGGGTTTCGTGCTCAGCCGACCGTAACATCAAAGCTAAGATCAATAAGGATGGTATCTGGATTGAAAAGCTTGAGCAAAATCCTGGCCGTCTGATTCCCGAGTACCTGCGCGAAGCCGGAGAAGGCGATGCTGTGAAAATCGACCTAAACCGCCCGATGAAGGAAATTCTTGCAGAGTTGACCAAATACCCTGTGGCGACCCGTCTTTCGTTAAACGGAACCATCATCGTGGGCCGCGACATTGCTCACGCCAAGCTGAAAGAAAGACTCGATAAAGGCGAAGGAATGCCTCAGTATCTGAAAGATCACCCGATTTACTATGCTGGTCCCGCTAAAACCCCAACAGGAATGGCATCAGGCTCATTTGGTCCGACAACTGCAGGTCGTATGGACTCGTACGTGGAAGAATTCCAGGCGAATGGAGGAAGCATGATTATGCTTGCAAAAGGTAACCGTAGTCAGGCTGTGACCGATGCATGCAAGAAATATGGCGGTTTTTACCTGGGAAGCATTGGCGGCCCTGCTGCAATCCTGGCCCAGGACAACATCAAAAAAGTAGAAGTACTCGAATATCCCGAACTCGGCATGGAAGCCATCTGGAAAATCGAGGTTGTGGATTTCCCTGCTTTCATTCTTGTGGATGATAAAGGAAACGATTTCTTCAAGCAATTGAAGCCCAGAGGATAGTTTTTCTTTTATGATATAAAAAATGCCAGGTGGTGAAAGCTGCCTGGCATTTTTTGTTTCATTCAGCTCAATAGCAGTTTAACAGGTAAAAGCCTATTTCACCTATAATTCTTCAATCTTTTGTATATTTGTATATGACAAAAGGAGATATATACAAGCTTGATTTTCGGATTGATAAGCTGACAGACTCGATACTAAATACTATTAGTGGAGATAGTTTTCAGACAGAAATCTCTTTGTTGAATAAATCTGATTTAAAGACAACTACAAAGAAAAAAGGATGGTCGTTCGATTGGACGCGGGAGTATAATCTACCTGATAGAGAAGTATATAAACTGACAATTAATGATAACTCAGATATTATTCAGGGGTTAATAAGTTTTACTGTAAAGACTGATCATGTTTATATGTTTCTTCTCGAGAGCGCTCCATTTAATCTTGGTAAAAACAAGTTGTATGAAGGAGTTCCAGGAAATCTGGTAGCGTATGCTTGTAAAGTTTCGTTTCAAAGAGGAGGAGAAGGATTTGTCGCATTTGAATCAAAAACAAAACTGATCGATCATTATAAAGAAACGTTGGGAGCATATCATTTTGGTGGACAATTGATGGTAATTGACACGATTGCAGCTAAAAAATTAGTAGAAAAATATTTTAAACCTAAGTAACATGGGATTTATAAAAGAACCGGAAGGTGTTGATTTTGTCATTCAAAGTAAACCCCTGACTGACAAGCAAGAGAGAGAACTTAGCGAATTTATTGCTAAGAGAAAACTCGAACTCAAAAAGAAGACCAAAAAAGCAAATACATTTCAATAGTATCTTTATGGCAGAGTTTGGTCATTATCTAAGGCAATATTCTTATTGAACTTATACTTTTAACAAAAAATGCCAGGCTGTAATCTCAGTCTGGCATTTTGTTCTGAATTAGATCCTGCTATTTTTTCAACTGCACAATTAACAGAATAACTGCAATCACAATCAAAATCACCAATATAATCTTAAACACGCTTACAGGGTATTCGCCCTGAACTTCGCCGGTACGGCCATTCACCATGTACCGGAAGGGTTTTGAATTGTAGCGGTAAGCGCTGATCCAGATGGGTAGCAGAATGTGTTTAAAAGTCAGGTTTGAGTAAACCGTCTGTTTTGAAGAAATGCGCTGGTGATCGCCTCCGATATCCTGACAGATAAGTTGTTCAATTTCTTCGTCCATGCGGATTTTCGCAAGGCCAAGTCCGTCCTTCAGATCTATCTGGTAGCATTCCGTGCGAAAGCCGCTGATGTAGGCCTCATCAAAAGGCACCATGCTATTCAGGTCCCAGGGTTCGAGCTTTTCGGTTTTTGCCCGGGGCAGGGAATTACTGGCTATTACAAGCACATCGTTAAAGAAGTGAAAAATATTTCCGGAAACATGTGTCCACCGGGTACGGGTCTCCGGGCGTTGGCGGGTTAACGTTTTGCCGTTTTCGGTAGTTGTGTACGAAACCATTACCGTGTAATCATCGCCACGCTCACCCATGTAGTCCGAGCTGGTGTCAGAGTCGTATGTCCAGTAAGGAATGTAAAGTCCGGAGAATTTTTCGTTTGCCTGTACTTTCTTTTTAAAACCAAAGGGTGCCCACCAGACATTATCCAGCCATTTTACATAAGCCGTTTCGGCCGATTTCTTATCGACCTTGAAAGGAAGAATACCTTTCGGTTTGAAGACTTTATTGATAGATGCATCCTTAATCACTATCGGACTTCCGCAGAAGGCGCAGAAATTACTTACAACATTAGGGTCGAAAGTAGTCTGTGCACTGCATGAATTGCACTTTACAGTTTGAATTTCGATGGTGGGAGTCGATTCGCTCAGGTTACCAAGGTAAGCTTCAAGATCGAGCTCCTTTATTTCTTCATCTTTTACCTGTATCTCATTTAAGGTACCGCAGTATTCACACACAAGACTGTTCTTGCCCGGGGCATAAACCTGCTTTGCTCCGCAGTTCTTACAGATAAGTTCCTGTTGGTGGGTGTGTTCTGCTATATTTTCTTCGTTCATTGCTTGGGAGCTTTAAGCTTGTGGTATTGGAGGAGGAACCTGACCAAATAAAGACGACAAAACTGTTCCGGCAGCCTGCCAGCCGGACATTCCTTCTTTCCAGACAAGAGACTCGCGGGTAAGCTGTCCCTGCGATATCATCTGCTGAAGGGTTGCCATATCAAACGGACCGGAAGGCTGACCATTCGCCGCTACATGGTATTTTACCTGACCCGGAAGCGGCGGAGGAGTGCTTCCCGACTGATTCTGCTGCTGTTGCTGATTAAGGTTATTCATCATCATGTTTGCCATTCCAAAGCCCATCCCCATGCCCATACCGGCAGAAGCGCCACCATCGGCCGGGTTATTGGCTGCAGCTTCCATGCTTTGAGCCGCCTGAAACTGCATATATTTGTTCATGTCGCCAACAATTCCCATGCTGGTTCTTTTGTCGAGTACTTTTTCAACTTCTTCTGGAAGAGTAATGCTAACCACCAGGAATTTGCTCAGTTGAATGCCATATTCCGTAAAATCCGACTGTAGCTTCTGCTCGCAGAAGGTAGAAAACTCATTAAGATTCGATGCCATATCGAGGGCGGCAATCTTCGATTCGGCCAATGCATCCGAAAAGCGGGTAACAGCGATGTTCCGCAGCTGACCAAGAATTGTTTCCGTGGTAAAATCGCCCGATGTTCCCACTACAGTTAGGATAAACTTTGCAGGATCAATAATGCGCATGGCAAAATTGCCAAAAGCACGGATGCGGATGGGACCAAATTCAGGGTCGCGCATCATAATTGGATTGGGACTTCCCCATTTCAGATCGGTAAACTGCTTGGTATTTACAAAGTACACCTCAGCTTTAAATGGGCTGTTAAAACCGTACTTCCATCCTTTTAAAGTTGTGAGGATGGGCATATTTTGTGTTACAAGCTCGTACCGGCCCGGCTGGTATATATCGGCAATCTTACCTTCATTTACAAAAACAGCATTCTGCGTTTCGCGAACAGTGAGCTGTGCTCCGTATTTTATTTCGTTCTGAAACCGCTCGAAGCGGTGAACCATTGTATCGTTTGATGGATCGAGCCATTCAATGATATCGATAAATTCAGCGCGTAGTTTGTCAAATAATCCCATGGTTTTTCTTTTAAGTTTGAACAAATATACTTTTCTGTTCAGTGGATTACAATAGAGGTGAGTTGATTGTTAAACCAACTCACCTCCAATTTTATTTAACAGCCAGAACCGGGTTTGGAACAACCGGCAACTTGGCTTTGGTAATGCCCTTGTCAGGTTCAATGCTTATATCTTCGAACACGAGTGCCTGCGGAACTATAAAGGAAGCGGGTATTTCCAGGCCCATGCGGGGCGCAGCTGTATTATAAACCATTTGCTCATTTGTACCAAATGGTACTTGCTTGAAGGCTGCAGTCTGGAAGTCGTTCACAATGGCTGAGCGCACCAGTTGTTCTTCTCCGGTTTTTGTAGATACCTTATAAATAGCAATTGGTTTGGATAATGTAAGATTCCTATTGGCTGTGGATGACATTACATTTATCATAGCCGTGTTAAATACCTGCAATTTTTTAACAACATAGATATATTCGAGCCCGTTTCTGGCATATTCATCAAGAATCTCCCTGCGGAAGTTTGCAGCGGGTTTTCCATTGTCGAACGTAATGTTTATAACACCCGGAGCCTTGAACTTGGTATAACCTCCCCCTGCACGTATAAGTCTCATATGACCATTCGATACTTTTACCTGGGTGGTTGGAGTTCTTCCATTGAGCAAAGTTTTAAGCATCCCGTTCTGGACCAATACCAATTCATCCGGTGGAGTGGTGCCTTCTACGTCAATATCGAATGCTCCGACCAGGGGTATTCCATTGAAGGTTCGGGTTTTGGAAATAGCTTTAATGTTGAGGTTAGCCGAGCATATTTTCTGGCCAATCCTGTTGTCGAATTTGTTTGCAGCATTCTGCTCATATCCCTGACGTTCAACTGCTCTTACCTGTTCGCGTGTGGCGTATAGCCCGGCATTAGGCGAAAATAGTTTTTGTATAAAAAGTTCGGCTATTGCTTCACCTTCGAAAATTACAGGACCGTTGTATGAATCCTTTATCGCTGGAGCTTTCCGTAAATTTACCAGATTGTCAGCCATTTGTTTTACTTCAAGCTTTACTTTTTCAATGGGTGGCAATTGATCAGGCGTTGGGGCAAAGTAGAGTAAATGGTCAATGATAGGTTCTCCATCTTCGGCCTGAGAGTATGCGTTTACCATTAAAGCTACCATATTTACGGGAGATTTAATTCTGGCTCCTTCACTAGTAACCTGATATGTCCAGGCTTTTACAACTGAAACGTATGCCGTAGATGCTGCAATATCGCCATAGGTTGTAAATATTGCCGAAACTTCCTTTGCAAGGTTTTCCAGCTTTGGCCTGTCAACTTTGAAATCAGGTTCAGTGGAAATGTAAGTTAAAGGACCCGCCTTTGTGTAATCGTCAATGGTTTCGCTTTCGGTTTTATTTTGTTGTTTTAAGGCCGTAAGCTTTTGCTCATAGGTCTGAAGGGCCGATTTATAAATGCGGTCAGTCGATATCCAGAACGCTCTTCTTATTCCTGCATAATCGTTATCTAATGGAACTGGCAGATATCCACCGGACGACATGGAGGGCATACCGATAAAGTTTTCATCATTTAGGGAATAGTCGCCCACCATGGCTCGCACATTGCTAATTCGTGTAGGAATGTCCTGAACCTGCCGGATACTTCCCATCGTTGCTTTTATGAGCAGCGATTTTATATCGTAGAGCTGATAAGAGATATAGAATGGAGGCTTGTAATTATTCAGCACCAGGTCGGTTGAATTTCTGGTCAATTCGTCGGTGAGTGCTTTAAAAATAATGTCGTCAGCCTGAGGTGCGTTTTGAGCCTGAACTGCAAAACTCAGCAGCAATGAAATAATTACTGCTGTAAATATATGTTTTAATGTATTTGTCATATCCATGTAATTTTCAATGTGAAATTGTTATTTGTTATCCGGACGTGGAATGATGAAATTGCGTTCCTGCGATTTTGATTTTTTCTGGGTCTCAATCATTTTTACCAAAATCATGGGACTTACTGAGGATACAGATACTCCTCCCGACTCCGCACCACATGTTCCGTTGAATATTCCTATTTTACCACCTGCCTGATCAATTTGTGAGAACATCGACAAGGGGGTTCCGATTAAATCGACGCCGCGTACTATTTCATCGGGCCGGCCGTCGGTATAAATCCGGTACACAAGTGTTGGTGTTACGTTGAATGAATTTGGAACGAATCGTCCGGTATTGGTGAATCCGCCAACAACTTTCTGAAATAAATAGCCATAGGGTTTATTCTGTTCTTTAGCCATTCGGATCAACTCAGCGCGCAATTCTTCTTCCTTTTTAGGCTCCGAAGTTTCAATTACGAGATTTGACTGTCGGGATACAGGCTGATAGCTAAATTGAGCACGGGCATGACCATTGGACCCTGAGATTCCCTTTATTGGAGTGGAAGACATCAGAAAAGTTTTAAGCGTTCCTTTTTCCACAATGTTAACATGTTGACCTTTCTGACCTTCATCGTCAAACTTGTAATAGCCGTTAAGACCTAATCCGTTAAACTCTTTCATTTGCGGATCGCAGGATATTGTGAATGAGGCAGGAAGTACAGATTCATTCACTTTCTTTTTAAATGTCTGAGCATCATTTTCGTTTCTCATACGTGATCCTTCAACACGATGGCCAAATATTTCGTGGAAGAAGACACCTGAGGCCTCGCCCGATAAGAGAGCCGGACCGGAGAAAGGTTCGGCTGTGGGAGCATTTTTAAGTGCAATCAGGTTGTTTACAATATCATTAACATTTTTGGTCATTTCCTTATCCGATGGTAAACCCTCGGGTTTAAAAGCAAAATACGTTTCCATTAATGGCAGTTCCATTCCATCCTCAGCTTTTATTGTGCCCGAAACAGCAGCATAAGCAGAAGTTCCGTTCTGTACAACCTTATCGCCATTGCTCGAAACATAATATTTGCGTTCAGCTCTGTATAAGATCATCGAAATACCATTAAATATGGATTTATCTTTCAGGAAAAGACCCGAATATTTCTTTAACCTGGTTTCCCAATCAGCCTTGTTAAATTTAAGTTCTTCCGGTTTGAAGGGAGCATCTATGGAAACATTTGGCTGGCCCAAAACAAAGTCGGGCGATTTGTCTTCTTCCTCAACTTTGGTTGCAACGTTCGCTTTTACCTTGGCAAAATTAGCAACGGCAGCCTGGTAGGCTGTTGTGGTGGCTCCCCAGAGAACCTGCTTAATTGCCAGTGGCTTATCAACCCCGGGTAAATCAATTTGGAGTGGCATGGAATAACCTGCGTTTTCTCCTCTCAAAGGATGATAGTTATCGAGTTCAGGAGATCCCACTCTTACGGTTACTGTAAGGTAGCTGGCTTTGCTTTCGATGGTATTTGCGAGCGAGCCAAATGAGGTGTAAAGTGTGGAACTGTAAATGTCGTCCACCCTGTAGCTGATGTAATACGCAGGTATTTCCTGCTTTTTGAGGTACTCCATTTCACGTTGAATTTCTTCGTCGAGAATGGCAACGAGTTTGTCCTGAGCAGTCAGGTTCGCTGATGTTATTAGTGCAAAAGCACCAAACACCAGAAGGCGCATTAAGTTGGTTGAATTCATTGATGTGATTTTAATAGGTAATTAGGTTAAATTATTTATTGGTTGAACGTTTTATTTGGCTGGTTGAAAATTATGAAATTTTTCGATAGGTTGTCTGCAGTTTTATGATTTGTTAAGAAAATGACTATAACTTTTTAAACATAGGGTAAATTCAATTTCGCACATCCTAGTAAAACCTTGAAATAATATTACTCTTATGAAAACATTATTTAACAGATTAGTTATTGTAACAGCCTTTGCTTTGGTTGTGATGAATGTACATGCCCAGCAGACCTCCATTCCGCGCGACACTATTATTGCCGCAGCACGCGAAATTATGACCTCAGCTCCTTACTGCGCATTGGTGACAGTGGACCAGACCGGTCAGCCACAGATCAGGACCATGAACCCCTTTCCTTTAAAGGATGATTTTGTGATTTGGTTTGCTACCTCACGCGAAAGCAGTAAAGTTGCCGAAATGCGGAAAGAACCGCGGGTTTGCGTTTATTATGCCGATCACCAGTCAGCAAAAGGTTATGTTAACCTGATGGGGAAGGCTACCGTGATCGACGATAAAGAACTGCTGAAAAAGATGAAACGCGAATACTGGAACGGAATTCCTAACTGGGAAAATATTTTTGTGCTCATCAAAATTGAACCCGTTTCCATGGAAGTGATCAACTACAAACGTGGTGTGAATGGAAATCCGGGTGCACCAACAGTTACTTTCTGAAAAGCAGCAAATTTAGTTGTCACTTATTAGAAAATCTCATTTGCGGCGATGAAAAACTTAAGGCTTTTTTGAGTTATTATCTCGCCGCAAATAACATTTTTATACTTCAATCCCAGGGAGCCGCTTCGCTTTGCCCTGGGCTGAATTATCCAAGGTTTTCAATCCTAAAAACATTACACGAGACAATTCACAGCCAATGCAGCTTTAAAAATATCTAACCTTTAATAATGCTTTGGCAGTTGGCTCGTCTGTGGTCAGATGACTTTCAAAAATACTCCTTCTCTTCCTTCGCTCTCCTTTCGCTCTCCTTTCGCTCTTCCTTCGCTCAGGATTTAATTTCAGCCTGACTAATCTCTGCTGATGCAGCAATCCGGTTTCTGTAAGCAGAAAAACTATCCATTCCGAAAATGATGAGCGCTACCCATACGAAGCAATAACCAACAAACTGTCTGGTTGAGAACGCTTCATGGTATACCAGAATGCCGATAAAGAACTGGATGGTAGGAGCAATGTATTGCAGTACACCAATAACCGACAGTGGTATGCGTTTGGCGGCAGCTGCAAACAACAATAAAGGAATGGTAGTAATGAGACCCGTTCCAAGCATGAGCAAATCGGCACCCACGCCATTATGAAAAAGAGCTCCGGTTCCGTTATATTCGGCATAACCAAGATAAAAGGCCGCTGGCAGAAAAAGAATTACAGTTTCGAGGGTTAACCCGTGAAGCGATCCCAAAGGCGCAACTTTCTTCACCATACCGTAAAAAGCAAAAGAGAAGGCAAGTGTAAGAGCAATCCACGGAAGTTTTCCAAAAGCAAGGGTCAGATAAAGAACGCCGGCACCGGCTATTCCTATTGGAACCCACTGCCAGAGGCGGAGACGTTCCCGGAAGAAGATCACTCCAATTAAAACGCTAATGAGCGGATTGATAAAATATCCAAGGCTCGTTTCAACAATATGGCCGGAATTCACAGCCCAAACATACGTCAGCCAGTTAATGCCCACCAATATTGCCGCAAGAGCATAAATCCGGATCATTGGACCTGTTAGTGCCGACTTCTTAAAAGTCTTTACCTGTTTCAGGAAAATTAAAACCACAAACAGCGAAATAAACGACCATACAATCCGGTGCCCTATTAATTGAAGGGCAGGAATATGATGGAGCAACTTCCAGTAAAGCGGGAACAAACCCCACAATCCATAAGCGCCGACGGCGTACCAGGTACCTTTGTTCATAAGTAATTTTCAAAAGCTTCAAAATTACACCATCTGAGTGGATATTTATGCATGGACTGGTATTCTCCGGAAAAATTGTACAAATAATATTCATATCTTCCGACTTGCTTTCTTTTTATACATTTGCACAATAAAATTTACCAATGGTTCGTATTGCTGTTTTTGCACCTAACAAAGCCTTTTTCGGGCATCTTATCCTGCAGTTTCCATTTCTTCATCATCTGAAGCTAATCCATCCCGGCGCTAAAATTGTTGTGTATTCGACTGTTAATCAGGTCAATTTATTTCAAAAAATTGGGTTATGCGATGAAGTAATTCTTTACAAAAAAGGGGGCGTCAATCTCAGTGTCATTAAGGCGTTGCTGAAATTCAAGCCAACGCATATTTACAATCTCCGGCCCTATTCTTTTTACATTCAGGTTATCATAGGCCTGTTTCGTAAAGCATATAAGGTTGGCTTTTCAAGCGATGTGGGAAGTAAATTGTTCTATAATAAAGTTGTAAAATACAACAACTCCATATATAAGTCCAACCTGTATCTTTCACTGCTCGATATGGAGAATGCCGATAATTCTTTTGCATATTTCGACCAGTTTAACGAGCCTTTGAATTTTAAAGAGCCGCATATATTTACTTTCATGCCGGGAGGTGGTGAAGGCGAACACAAGAAGTGGGGAATTGGTAACTTCCTTCAATTGGCTGCTATGGTGTTGAAACAATTACCTGATTCGCGAATTGTTTTTATCCTGGGGCCAATGGAAACCGACGAGATAAACCAGATTGAACAAGCCCGGGAAGACAGATATACGATTCTTATAAGCCCTGAAATCTCCACCATCGCTTCTGTTTCTAAAAAGAGTATAGCGGTGGTGGCTAACGATTGCGGTCCTTCGCATGTGGCACAGATGACTGATTGCAACTATATTGGTGTATGGGGTTGGGTGAAGCAGCATCCTGTGTACCGCATTGCCGAATGGTCGTATCCATCGGACAAATCCACTCACCTGGTAGCAAAGTTCCGCGAGGATATAAAAACCATTTCGCCGGAACGGGTATTTAAGGTTCTGAAAGGACTTTTTTAAGGGCTGCTTTACTCCTTAAATAAAATAAAAAAAGCACGGTACCACAACTGAATGCGGCCCGTGCTTTCTGGTAGTTGCTGCTTTAATTCTGTTTCATAAGTTTTACAACTTTTATGAGTTGAGAACCTTTGGTTAATTTGAGATAGTAAACTCCATCCTCGATTTCGTTTCCATCCCATATCAGCCAATAGCTTCCTGCATCCTTGTAGGTATTGAAGAACACCTTGATTTTGCGTCCGCCTAGGTCGTACAGGGCTAACTCGTATTTTCCCGGTGCTTCAATTTCGCTGACAATGCTTGTGCTGGTACTGAACGGATTTGGATAAGCCTGGAGGTTTCCGTTTTCGGATGTGGTCCTCGGAACACCCAAATTTCCAACCTTGATGCTGTTGCAGTATTTATTTACCTGTTTTGTTACCGGATCGGAAACAGTGAGGCAGACATTATAAGTTCCGGCATTAGCAAAGTTATGCGAAGGTGAAGTGGTGGTGGAGTCCTTCTGACCATCGCCAAAGTCCCATACATACTTGGAAGGATCGCCTGATGAAAGTCCGACAAAGGTAATATCGTATCCGCTTGCGGCTTTCAGACCGGTTGTATCAAGTCCGTAACCGAAACTGGCAGTAAGGTTCTGCGAACTGCTTACTACAATCAGTTTCATAGTGGCACTTATGCAGCCCGATGTTTCGTTCTTCACAGCCAGTTTCACGTTGTAATTACCTTTTGCAAAGGTATGACTTGGACTTTCGCTTTCGGAGCTTGTACCATCGCCAAACAGCCACAGGTATTTGGTCACACCGCCCAGCGACTTGTTTGTAAAGTTCACCTGGCGTGTTGTAGTATCGAGCGTGAAGATGAAGTCGGCCTTACAGTCATAAAGCTCAGTTGAGGCAATTTTTACAGGTTTGCAAATTGTGTTCTGAACGCCGTTTCCAGCGTAAACAGTGAGGCAAACATTGTAGTAACCACCTTTTGTAAATACGTGCGAAGGTTCGTTGGATGCAGAAGTTCCGCCATCGCCAAAGTTCCATTTATAGGTGAGGTTTTTACCCGATGACTTGTCGAAGAATTTGACAGTCTTGGTTGCATCATCCACCTGGTAGAAGAAATCGGCCTGGCAGTCGATGCCTTCACTTCCTGCAAGGATAACTTCTTCGTAAGCATCCATGCATCCGTTAACAGGATTGTAGGTGCTAAGTTTTACCTTGTAGTAACCCGGAGCAACGAATTTATGAACTGGATTAGCTTCCGCTGAAATGCTGCCGTCGCCAAAAGTCCAGAAGAATTTGGTTGCTGTGCCCAGAGATTTGTTTTTGAAATAAGCCTCATTTTTCATGGAATCGACATAGTATTCGAAGGCCGCACTGCAATTGATTGTTCCCACCTGGATAGGTTTGGCAATCATATCGCGGCAGGAAGCATCAGCGTTTGCAGTTATCAGGCTCACGTTGTACAAACCTGCATTTCCATAAGTGTGGACAGGATCCTTATCTATGGCACTGGTGCCATCGCCGAATTGCCAGTAATACTTCGATAAATCGCCAAGTGATTTGTCGAACAGCGACAGCTTGTTTGCAGTCATATCGACTGTGTATTCAAAGTTTGCCTTACACTGAACGGTTCCTACCTGGATAAAGTCGGCTTTATAGTCGGTACAACCCTTGATGGTATCGCGAACGGCGAGACTTATCAGGTAATATCCGGCTTTTGAATAGATGTGCGACGGGTTGGGCTTGTTCGAGGTAATGCCATCACCAAAGCGCCAGAACCATGATGTAATGGAGCCTTTAGAGTTGTCGCTCATTAAAACGGTCCTTGTCTTCGGGTCGACAAACAAATTGAAGTCGGCTGCGATGCTGCAGGGTTCTTTTCCAACAGTTATTTCCTTGCATATTTCGTCGAACTTGCCTGTGGTGGAACTGAATATGGAATGACAAACTTTGTAAGTACCACCTGCTGCATACGTGTGGCTTGCATCTTTTCCCTTAAAGAACTGACCGTTGCCAAATGTCCAGTAATACTGAGAAGGAGTTCCCACGGATTTATCGTAAAGAATAATCTTATTACTGTCGGGGATTACAAAGTAGCTGAAATCGGCCGCAAAGGAAACCAGTTTTGAAGTATCCTTCAGGATCACCACTTCCTTGCAAAGGTTGGATTTACAATTCGATTTCGGATCGTAAATCTGCAGGCAAACATTGTACTTACCATCGGCAATGTATGTGAATTTGGCGTTTTGCAGGGTATCAACCACTCCCACTCCATTACTCCAGTTAAATTTGGTCGCATTGCCAAGTGACTCGTTTCTGAGGCTTACCGTGCGGTTAACTGCATCCACAAGATATGAGAAGGCTGCTTCGCAGTAAACGGTGCCAACCTGGATTTCCTTAGTGATTTGCGACACACAGCCACTTACAGAGTTCTTAATATAAAGGTTGACTTTATACAAACCTGGCTTGAGATAAGCATGTAAAGTGTCCTTTTTGTTTGCAAAGCTGCCATCGCCAAATTCCCAGAAATAATTGGTGATGTTTCCGGCAGAGTTATCCATAAACTTAACCTTGAGGGTTGCGGGATCTACCATATAATTGAAGTCGGCTTTGCAGGCAAGTGATCCAATCTGAATTTCTTTGCAGATGGATGCCTGGCAGCCCGACGAGTCAATAATGGTTTTGCAAACCTTATAGAGACCCGGCATTTCGTAAATGTTATCGGCATCTTTCTTTACACTGAATTTACCATTACCAAAATCCCAGTAGTTTTCTCTGATCCTTTGAGTTGAAAGATCCCTGAAAGAAACCGTCTTTCCGTCGGTACCCGTGAAGAATGAGAAATCGGCACGACATGTCTTCTCTGTTAAATAAACCTCCTTACATTCCTCTGATATTTTACCGGTTAAGGTATCGCCAACAGTTTGACAAACCTTGTAGATGCCGCCTTTTGCATACACATGATCCGGGCTTCGGAGGTTTGAAGATGTTCCATCGCCCATGCTCCAGTAATATTTATTCGGGTTGCCCAGCGATTTGTCAGTAAACTGCACCTTTAGGCCTGTCATATCCAGATTGAAGGAGAAGTCGGCGTCGAGTGCGACAACATTCGGAGCCGAGCCAATGGTGATAATCTTGCAGCGGTCGGCCACGCACTTTTTCATAGGATCGTAGATCTTCAGACATACGCTGTACATACCTTCCTTAAGGTAAGTTTTTACAGGGCTTGGCACCGTATCAACGGATGCATCGCCAAAGTTCCAGTTCCATTTCAGCGTGGTAGAGTTTGTTATTCCCTTAAACTGAACTTTCCTGGTTGTTGGGTCGATCATATAAGTATAGTCGATGTTACATGCAATCTTTCCGACGGTGATTTCCAGGCAGTTTTCGGATACACAGCCTGATACCGTGTCTTTGATCATGTGACAAACTTTATAGAGTCCACTCTGATTGTACTGGTATGCAGGGTTCAGCTGACTGCTGTAGCCGCCATCGCCGAAATTCCAGAACGACTTCATGTTTTTACCAATGGAATTATCGGTAAATAAGACCTTGTTAGATGTCGAGTCAACAAAATAGCTGAATTCCGACTTACAGCCGATGCTGCCAACCTGAATTTCCTTACAAACTGATGACTGGCATCCGGAAGAGTCGACGATGCTTGCGCATACATTGTAAACGCCGGCAGCTGTAAACTTATGAACCGGGTTTTCTTCGTAACCAAACAGTCCATCGCCAAAGTTCCAGTATCCTTTCTGAATTTTCCCGATGGAAGCATTTTTGAAACTTACTTCTCTGGTTTCGTGGTTTACAAAGAATGAATACTCAGCCTTGCAGTATTTCGACGAGTCGATCTGGCCAACAGCTATAACATCGCAGCGTTTCGACTGACACTTGCTTATGGTGTCGAATGTAACCAGGCAGACATTATAAACTCCGGGAGCATTATACTGATGAACAGGACTGTTCATATATGCATTTGTTCCATCGTTAAAATCCCAGTACCATTTAGTGGCTTTGTCTGACAAATCAGTAAACTTAACCGTATTGGTGCTGTTGTTTACAATACAGCTGAACCCGGCCTTACAAGGAATTTCACCAACAACAATTTCCATACAAACCATGTCGGAGCATGCGGTTACTGTATCTTTAACAGATAAACAAACCTTATAGATGCCACTTTTAGCATAGGTGTGCGAAGGATTGGCCGAAGTATCGAGGGAGCCATCGCCAAAGTCCCATGTGCGTTTCGAATAAGTGCCGAAACTGTTGTTAACGAACTTAACAGGAACCGATGGGTAGAGTTTGGCAGTATCGACTTTGTCGATAGAGAATTTTGCTAACAGGTTACATTGGTCAAAAGGATCACCGATTTCGATAAACCTTTCGCTGGAGCTGCTTCCGCAACCATTTGTTACGGTTAACCGGATGTTATATCCTCCACGGTACATGTAAATATGGTTAGCATCCCTGATATTGGATTTACCGCCATCGCCAAATTCCCAGAGATATTTATTAACGTCGTAATCTCTTTCGTTTAAATGATAGATAAATCTCACAGTGTCGCCTTTTTTGGCCCAGTTTTTATCCAGGTCGAAATAAGGCTGCGGTTTATTGTAATTGCCAATTTTCACAATACTTGGGATAGTGTCTTTCCGACCACAGGCATTGGTTGCAACTACATAGGCCTTATAAACGCCTGTATCAGCATAGGTATGGAGAACTTTTTGGGTAGTTGCCACAGGAGTGTTATCGCCAAAATGCCATTCATAGCTTTTTCCTCCGGCAATGTGGAACTCAACAGGATCGCCGGGGCATCCCGAACGGTCGTAAATCTTAATATCTTCCATCATTCCGAAGCTAAACCCTTCCAGGGCTTTTCTTCTGATATCGCACATTTCGTCGATCACAGTAAAGGTTATAGTCCTGCCATTTACTGCGAACCTGTATACACCCGTTCCGATGCACTTGTCTCCACCGTTGAAAATAATGGTATCGCCTTTCAGCATGAACTGGCCACCTGTAATGTAGTTGGTTGGTCCATCCCATGAAGGTGCCTGCGCTTGTGTCAGGTTATAATGCATATCTTCAAACATTCCCATGAGGTTGAAATTGCCATCGGCAATCTTTCGCGACCAGTTTCCGAATGGACTTGGTTTACATGTGCCAGTGAAAGCATTGGGTGCAAAAACAAGGCTTTGAATATTTGTTGTAGTACCCGGATTGACTTTAATGGATGTAACAGGCGCCCCCATGGCATTCATGGGTACCGTAAAGGCTTTTTGTCCCTGCATCTGGTAATGGTTGCAGAACCAGGCCACCGCAAGTCCGAAACTATCGGCAGCAACAGGATCGTATGGAACGTAAGCTACAATAGTATCCGTGCCATTGTTAAGAATATTTTTAACCTTAATGGAAGATTTGCCGGCCGGTTCTCCATTACCATCAGGGTTGACAGGATCGAATTTTCCCCACCAGAAAAATGCGGTTATAATGCTGTCGGTGCCTGGCCATTCGTCCCATTTCACCGGAATTACAATTTTATTATCCGAGAAATATCTTTTTCTGCTCCAGTCTTCCATGCCTTCCTGATGCGTCGATGTTGAATTGTCAACATAGTAAAAAGGCACCTTGGCTGCATCGTTCTGAACATTAACAGTTCCGGCTATGGAGTCGCTGTTTCCGCAAATATTGGTGACCTTAAACCGGTAATTATAGGTTCCTGCACTCTGGTAAACATGTGTAGCAAGAGTTTGCATTATGGTATCGGTATTTTTTTTCAGGTTCAGGAGCGATGCGCCATCCCCGAAAACAATGGAATATTTATTCCTGGATCGTTCAGTGTCGTTTTCGTTATCGAAAAAGTATACAGGCTCGCCAGGGCAAATATTCTGCGGAACCGAACGCAAAGCCGACATTGGTTTTATTCCTTTGTCGATTTTGATTGGTTTGGACATGATATTGGAGTTCCCGCAGTTGTTTGTTATCCTGTAGGTAATATTGTAAACCCCGGGAATAGTGTATACATGTTCGGAATTTTTGGAAAAAGCCGTTCCATCGTCTCCAAAAGTCCAGAAGTATTTATTGGTATTATCCTCCCAGGAATAATTTTCGAAGAATATCCGGGTACCCGGGCATACTTTCAATGTATCCGTGTACATTCCGCTCTTTGTATCCTGGTTATAATCGAATTCGGAACGCATGTTAAAATCGGCCGGCGGGGCCATGACATTCGGATCGTATTTCACATAAACCGGTTCCGATTTGGTAGCAGTGCTTCCGCATCCGTTGGTAACTGTCAGCTTTACAATATACGTCCCTGTATCGGTGTAATTATTAACAGGGTTGCGAAGGTTTGAAGTGCCTCCGTCGCCAAATTCCCACTTATAAATGCCATTGCTGTGCGACTCAAAATGAACAGGAGAATTAGGACAGGAATTCCTTTCGAACCACCAGTTGTAACTTGCCCATGCTTGTTGGTTATTTACAGCGTTAAGCCTGATGGTATCCTTTCCTGTCTGACCGCATATATTTGTTGCCGAAACCACAACAGCATATTGTTTAACTGTTGAATATGCATGTGAGGGATAAGGCAGGGCTGAAGTTGCACCATCGCCGAAATCCCAGTTGTAAGTTTTATACTTCCCTGAAACCACAAAAGATACTTCGTCGTTAATGCAAACGTTCCAGTCTCCTTTGGCAAACGCATCAACCGTCGGAATAGCTGATGGGGTAACTATTACGTTCTGCTTAAGCGAGTCGGTTCCGCATTGGGTCTCGAATTTAACTTTCACCAGGTAAGTTCCTGCATTCTTGTAAACGTGCGGAGCATAGGACTGGTTTCTGAAACTGGCAAACGGATCATTGTCGCCAAAATCCCATTCTATAAAAGTTGTGGGCTCATTTATCTGAAACGCCAATTCTTCACCCGGGCAGAATTGGGCATTATTGTCCGGTTTAAAGCTTAGAGGACCGCCTTTTATTTCAAATTTGAGATCTGTTGACGCTTTGATAAAACCGGCACTGTCGGTCTCAACCCTTAGATTATAAAAGCCCTTGGTCAGACTCTGTGTACCGGGAACATATCCAACAAAAAAAGGTGTGGGAGAGTTATTGAGGTACCACCGGAACTGTACTTTTGCCGTATCAAAGGTCATGTGGCTTTTATTTGCAAATTCTACCTTGGCGGGAGAACATTGTCCGTTAGGAAAGAAAAAGCTCACATCGGGTATTTTAGCCTGCGATTTTAGCAATAACGGAATACTGGTTAGCAACAAAAGAAAAACCAACCTTTTAAAACATGAGTAGATGTTTTTCATAGTGTTTTATTTAAGTGAATAATTTTTAAACCCTTCAGAAACCTACTGCGACAATACCTTAATAATTCCCCGGGCAGGGAATCAGACTAATTTAAAGATAACTGAAGGTTGAAGAAACTACAACGGATTATTGGTAACATAAATCAACACCTTTGAAGAAATATATCAAAGCTAAAACCTTGATTTTTTTCAAGATATTTTTTAAATTAAATTAAAGCACTTCACCTTTATTGTTAATAATTTCACAAAAACTATCCCTTCCTTAATAAAATGCTGTAAATCATGAACCATCGAAAGGCATTTTGAATTAACTTTGGCGTTTTATTTTTAAAAAGGTCAAAAAATATGTCGGATGTAAATCAAAAATTATTCAGTGAATTTCCTCCTGTTAGCACACAGGACTGGGAGGCCAAGATAGCGGTCGACCTGAAAGGTGCTGACTATGAGAAAAAACTGATATGGAAAACAAACGAAGGGATTAAAGTAAGGCCTTATTACAGGGCGGAAGACCTTCAAAAACTCGGTTACCTGGTCGGTACACCGGGAGAATTTCCGTTTATTCGGGGAAAGAAGACCACAGGAAACGACTGGTATGTACGCCAGGACATTGTGGTTGAGAACATAGAAAGTGCCAACAAAAAAGCACTTGAGATTTTAAATAAAGGTGTTACATCTCTTGGTTTTGTCTTAACCAAACAAACAGAGGTTAACAAACAAGGTCTTGCCACACTTTTAAAGGATATTTGCCTGGGAGCTGTAGAAGTAAACTTCTCCGGTCATGGTAGTGCTGCTGTTTCGGAACTCTTTGCAAGTTATGTTAAAGAGATGAATTACGACAACACCCTGGAAGGTTCATTCAGCTACGATCCGTTTGGCCGTTTGGTGAAAAGAGGTAATTTCTGCGGTGGTTCTTTCGAAAAATCGGTTGAACGCTTAACTGCCATTCTGAACAATACCGCTGCACTTCCAAAGTTCCGTGCTATTGCAGTAAATGGTGTTCATTTCTCCAATGCCGGCGCCAGTGTGGTTCAGGAACTTGCTTTTGCGCTTTCAATGGGAGCCGAATACCTTAATGTTCTTACCGAAAAGGGTTTCTCTGTTGCTCAGCTTGCTCCAAAAATGAAATTCAATTTTGGTGTTAGCGCCAACTATTTCATGGAAATTGCAAAGTTCCGTGCTGCCCGTTTCCTCTGGGCCAAGCTGGTTGAAGCTTACGATCCGAATGTGA
Source organism: Bacteroidota bacterium (assembly GCA_021779665.1). Lineage (GTDB taxonomy): Bacteria > Bacteroidota > Bacteroidia > Bacteroidales > JAAUTT01 > JAAUTT01. The sequence goes on from JAJYAG010000057.1 coordinate 31,853, forward strand.
AAGAAGCCATGTATATCCATGCCGAAACCACTCAGTGGAACCTTTCGATGTACGATGCTTATGTGAATATGCTCCGTACCACCACCGAAAGTATGTCGGCAGTAGTTGCAGGTGTTGACTCGCTCACTGTTTTACCTTTCGACGTTACCTTTGAAAAGCCAACTGATTTCGCCGAACGTATTGCACGCAACCAGCAGATTATCCTCAAGGAAGAATCGTATCTCGATAAAATCGTAGATCCTTCCGCTGGTTCATATTATATTGAAAATTTAACCGATGCCCTTATTACTGAAGGATGGAACCTGTTCCTCGAAGTTCAGAATAAAGGTGGTTTCATCGCTGCCGTAAAAGAAGGTTTTATACAGGCAAAGGTGAAGGAAGTAGCCCAGAAACGTGATATGGCCATTGCCACCCGTCGCGAAATTGTTTTGGGTACCAACCAGTACCCCAATACAAAAGAAGTTCTTACTTCCAGGCCCGAAGATCAAACAATAGCATGCCACTGCAAAGATGGCAAATGCGACGGATGCGACGAAAACTGCATTGTTGAGCCTTTGAATACTTACCGTGGTGCCAATGCTTTCGAAGAACTCCGCACGAAAGTAGATTTCAGCGGTCGTCGCCCGAAAGTATTTATGCTTACCATTGGAAGCCTTTCCATGCGTTTGGCACGCTCGCAGTTCTCGGGTAACTTCTTTGGTTGCGCAGGTTTCGAAATTGTTGACAACAATGGTTTTAAAACTGTTGAAGAAGGCCTAAATGCTGCTTTTGCTGCTAAAGCTGATATCGTGGTGCTCTGCTCCAGCGATGACGAGTATGCTGCTTTTGCTCCCGAAGCTTTCGAAAAACTGGGTAACAAGGCTATTCTTGTTGTAGCCGGCGCCCCTGCTTGTCAGCCCGAACTCGAAGCCAAAGGCGTGAAGAATTTCATCAGCATGAAATCAAACGTACTGGAAACGTTGAAGTACTATTCTAAAGAATTAAATATTGCATAATGAAGCCTGATTTTAGTAAAATAAACATAAAAACGGCCGGAAGCAATGCTGCAAGAGTTGCTGCTGAGTCGACCTGGACAACACCGGAGCTTATTCCGGTGAAGCCCGCTTATACTGCTGAGGATCTGCTCGGAATGGAACACCTGAACTATGCGGCAGGTATTGCTCCTTTCTTACGTGGCCCTTACAGTACCATGTATGTAATGCAACCCTGGACAATCCGTCAGTATGCCGGGTTCTCCACAGCCGAAGAATCGAATGCTTTCTATCGCCGTAACCTGGCCTCCGGTCAGAAAGGTCTTTCCGTAGCATTCGACCTTGCCACGCACCGCGGCTACGACTCCGATCACGAACGTGTAATCGGCGACGTAGGTAAAGCCGGTGTGGCCATCGACTCCATCCTCGACATGAAGGTATTATTCGATGCTATTCCTCTCAACAAAATGTCGGTTTCCATGACCATGAACGGAGCCGTTCTTCCCATTATGGCTTTCTACATTGTAGCTGCTCTCGAGCAGGGCGCCAAACTGGAAGAGCTTAGCGGAACCATCCAGAACGACATTCTGAAGGAATTCATGGTTCGTAACACCTACATCTATCCTCCCGAAATGAGTATGCGGATTATCGGCGACATTTTCGAGTACACTTCGAAGTACATGCCTAAGTTCAACAGCATCTCCATCTCGGGTTACCACATGCAGGAAGCCGGCGCCACTGCCGACATCGAACTTGCTTACACCCTCGCCGACGGTCTGGAATATCTCCGTACCGGAACCCGCGCAGGATTGAGCATCGATGCTTTTGCGCCGCGTCTGTCGTTCTTCTGGGCTATTGGTATGAACCACTTCATGGAAATCGCCAAAATGCGTGCAGCTCGTCTGCTCTGGGCTAAAATCGTGAAGAAATTCGAGCCAAAGTCAGAAAAATCAATGGCTTTGCGTACCCATTCGCAAACATCCGGTTGGAGCTTAACTGAACAGGATCCGTTCAACAACGTGGCTCGTACCTGTATCGAAGCTATGGCTGCTGCCTTGGGACATACCCAGTCGCTCCACACCAACGCTTTGGACGAAGCTATTGCATTACCAACCGATTTTTCGGCACGTATTGCACGTAACACCCAGATCTACATTCAGGAAGAAACCAATGTTACCAAGGCTGTTGACCCATGGGCAGGTTCGTACTATGTAGAAGCTTTGACCAAGGAACTTGCTGACAAAGCATGGAAACTGATCGAAGAAGTGGAAGAACTTGGTGGTATGTCGAAAGCTGTTGAGACCGGTATTCCAAAGATGCGTATTGAAGAAGCTGCAGCCCGCAAGCAGGGTCGTATCGACAGCGGTCGCGATACCATTGTTGGTGTTAACAAATACCGTCTGGATAAAGAAGATCCCCTCGAAATTCTCGAGGTTGACAATACTGCGGTTCGCGAATCGCAGATCAAACGCTTACAAAAACTGAGAGCTGAAAGAAATAACGCCGAAGTTCAGGCTGCACTCGAAGCCATCACCGAAGCTGCACGCAGCGGGAAAGGTAACCTGCTCGAGCTTGCCGTTGATGCTGCCCAGAAACGTGCTTCACTTGGTGAAATTTCCGACGCTATCGAAAAAGTTGCAGGGAGATATAAAGCTGTGATACGTTCTATTTCCGGCGTTTACGCCAGCGAATCGGCAAATGACGACGACTTCAAAACTGCTCGTCAGCTTTGCGAACAATTTGCCAAAATGGTAGGCCGCCAGCCACGTATTATGGTGGCCAAAATGGGTCAGGACGGTCACGACCGTGGTGCCAAGGTAGTGTCAACCGGTTATGCCGATTTAGGCTTCGACGTAGACATCGGTCCTTTGTTCCAGACTCCGGCCGAAGCTGCCAAACAAGCCGTTGAAAACGACGTGCATGTATTAGGCGTTTCGTCGCTGGCAGCCGGTCACAAGACCCTGGTTCCTGCCGTAATGGAAGAGCTGAAAAAACTTGGCCGCGAGGACATCATGGTAATTGCCGGTGGTGTTATCCCTGCCCAGGACTACGACTTCCTTTACAAAGCTGGTGTTGTAGCCATCTTTGGTCCTGGCACTTCGGTAGCCAAAGCTGGTAGAAAAATCCTCGAAGTTTTGATTGAAGCTTATAAGGAATAGATATTTCCCAAGAGACCTGTCAGGTTTTCAAAACCTGACAGGTCTATGGAGTTAAAAAAAGCCGCTCAGGAATGGGCGGCTTTTTTTATTGATATGTGGATCTTATTAATCATTGGTGTCCTGTTAAAATTAAAAGATTTCTCCCTGCGGTCGAAATGAC